>MWYU01000730.1 GCA_002050375.1 Chitinophagales bacterium 62-2 | reverse complement strand
TTCTGAGGGCCACCCCGATAAAGTTGCTGATCAGATTAGTGATGCATTAATTGATAATTTTCTTGCCTTCGATCCTCAAAGCAAAGTAGCGTGCGAAACTTTAGTAACTACAGGCCAGGTGATACTTGCGGGTGAAGTAAAAAGTACAGCTTACTTAGATGTGCAGGAGATCACACGTGGCGTTATCCGTAAAATTGGGTACACAAAAAGTGAGTACATGTTCGAAGCAAATAGCTGCGGTATTCTTTCTGCAATTCACGAACAATCATCAGACATAAACCAGGGAGTTGTCAAAAAAAATCCTGAAGAACAGGGTGCCGGGGACCAGGGGATGATGTTTGGCTACGCAACAAACGAAACGGAAGATTATATGCCTTTGGCATTGGATCTTGCCCATAAAGTTCTGATTGAACTGGCAGCTATAAGAAGGGAGAATAGCGAGATCGGCTATCTTCGTCCTGATGCTAAAAGCCAGGTTACACTTGAATACGATGATAATAATCAACCAGTAAGAATTGATGCGATTGTTGTTTCTACGCAACACGATGATTTTGGCGAAGAAGGTGAAATGCTACAGAAGATCAAGAACGATATTATCAATATCTTAATTCCCCGTGTAAAGCAAAAATACCAGAAATACGCAGGGTTGTTCAACGACCAGATCAAGTATCATATAAACCCTACCGGTAAATTTGTTATTGGGGGCCCACATGGCGATACAGGTTTAACAGGCCGAAAAATTATAGTGGATACTTACGGTGGTAAAGGTGCACACGGAGGCGGCGCTTTTAGCGGAAAAGACCCAAGTAAGGTAGACAGAAGTGCTGCATATGCAACCCGCCATATTGCTAAAAATCTTGTTGCAGCAGGGGTTTGTAACGAAGTGCTTGTTCAGGTTTCTTATGCAATTGGCGTAGCTCAACCCACGAGTATCAATGTAAATACTTATGGTACTGCTAATGTAAAAATGAGCGATGGAGAAATTGCAAAAAAGGTGGAAAGTATTTTTGATATGCGTCCCTATTTTATTGAGGAGCGCTTAAAATTAAGAACACCAATGTATAGCGAAACAGCAGCTTATGGTCACATGGGCCGTCAGCCGGAAGTAAAAACGAAAGACTTTTTTACTCCTGCAGGCGAAAAAAAATCTATAGAGGTTGAATTGTTTACCTGGGAGAAACTTGATTATGTAGAGAAAGTTAAAAGTGTCTTCGAAATTAAATAATCAAATTAAATAACATTGAAGCCTCCACTAATTGTTGGAGGTTTTTTTATTTTATAACATGAATGAGAATATCAATCCATGGAGGGTTTTAGGAGAAAGGGAGGTATACCAAAACCATTGGATAAGTGTAACAGAATATGATGTTCTAAATCCTTCAGGAGGGAAAGGCATTTATGGAAAAGTACACTTAAAAAACCTGGCAATTGGCATACTACCTTTGGACGAAAATTTGAATACTTACCTCGTTGGCCAATATCGCTTTACTATTAATCGGTACAGTTGGGAAATACCTGAAGGCGGTGGTTACATAGGAATTGATATGTTAGAATCTGCAAAAAGAGAGCTAAAAGAAGAAACCGGTTTGATAGCGAAAGAATGGACAAAGCTCGTAGATCTTCATCTGTCAAATTCGGTAAGTGATGAGGCCGGGGCTATATTTTTAGCGAGAGGATTGAAACAAGAGGAAGCGATGCCTGAAGAGACTGAGCAATTAGTGGTTAAGAAAGTTCCTTTTGCAAAAGCTTATGAAATGGTTGAAGTAGGAGTTATTACAGACTCTCTTGCAGTAACAGCTATTCTTAAAGTAAAAATATTATTGCTTGAAGGAAGGATAAAATAATTTATCAAACATCTTTACTTTGTTATATGAATTTTCGTAATCAACAGTATAAGTTACGCCCCAAAAAAAGCACTTTAATAATTGGCCGGAGTAAAGTAATTGAAGCTATTAAACAAGGTAAACAGTTAGAAAGGATATTTTTAGCAAGTACTATTCATGGAGAAGAGATTGATGAGATAAAAGACTTGGCAGCAGCAAACGAAATTCCAATTAATAAAGTACCGGTAGAAAAAATAAACAGTTTTAATGTAACTAATCACCAGGGTTGTGTTGCAGTAATATCAAAAATTCAATATCAAAATTTACAGGAAACCCTCTCTTTTATAGTTGAAAAAGGTGAGGCTCCTTTGTTGCTGATATTAGACGGAATAACCGATATAAGAAACATAGGAGCAATAGCAAGAACAGCTTATTGTTGCGGCGTTCATGCTATTATTATACCCGACAAAGGCGTCGGTGCATTAAATGAAGATGCTATTACCACTTCGGCCGGGGCGCTGGAAAAACTTTCTATATGTCGTGTAAACAGTTTAATGAAAGCAGTTGACGAATTACATCTTAACGGGATAAAAGTTTTTGCCAGTGAAATGACTGCAGAAAAAAATGTTTACGATTTCCAGTTTTCCGATCCATGTGCCATTGTTTTAGGGAGCGAAGACAAAGGAATATTTCCGGCGTTGATGAAGATTTGTGATCAACAATTTAAAATTCCAATGAAGGGAGATTTCGAGTCATTGAATGTTTCAGTAGCTGCGGGAATGATACTATATGAAGTTATGAAGCAAAGGTTTTAAACCAGTAATGCAATAGTTGAAAACCGCTATTGTTTTCCTGTGGCAAAAATCTGGAATTCTTTCATGAGCATGCCCATAAAAGAGAAGTTATATTTCATTGCTAATATTCTGCAATCATGCAGAAGAAAAAATTAGTAAGAACAAAACATGAATTTATTTGACAATGAGAAGATGGAAAACTTGTTACCTAAAGATGGTGTTGTAAGTTATTTGGGAAAGGTTTTTACGCAACAAGAAGCCAACCATTACTACAACCATTTACTCCATACCATTGAATGGAAAAATGATGAGGCTTTTATTTTTGGGAAGCATTTCGTAACAAAAAGAAAAGTTGCATGGTATGGAGACTCAAATTATTTATATACTTATTCAAATACAACGAAACGTGCTTTAAACTTTACGGCTGAACTGTTAGAGCTGAAGCAGGTTGCGGAGAAATTTTCCGCGTCAAAGTTCAACTCATGCCTTCTAAATTTATATCATAATGGAGAAGAGGGAATGGCCTGGCACAGCGATGATGAAAAGGCGTTACAACAGAACGGTACTGTTGCTTCATTAAGTTTTGGTGCTGAAAGAAAGTTTTCATTTAAACATAAAAAAACAGGAGAAACAGTTTCCCTATTATTAGAAAATGGAAGCTTGCTATTGATGAAGGGTTCAACACAAATCAATTGGTTACACAGGCTTCCTCCCACAAAAAAAATAAAAGAGCCAAGGGTTAACCTCACCTTTAGAACAATGGTAACTTAGGAGGCTGTCCAAAAATTAATCGAAGTGTTTGATCTGGGTTTTCTCTGCGTGCTCTGCTTGTGCCATTCATAAGAAAGCCTAAGCAAAGTGCTCAAAGAACTTACACGCGAAGCTTGTGAAACTCGTTTTATTTTGGTACCGGTATGGTGTCTTAATTGCATCATCCTTTCCGCCATCGCTTGGATTACGTTCATCAGTATCTTATGGTGCAGTCTCCTGCTTCAATGTAGCTGTGTAGCTACTTCAAGCCTGACGGGCTTCAATGTGAATAGCTCAGGTTAAAACCTGGTGAAGCCGATTGAATTGTTCTCCAGCAACCCCGAAGGTTTTACAAAAAAAGGGGCAAGCTTAACCTTTTCAACAATAGTTCGGTCAATTAAATATGCAAGCGGAAAAATGTAAGAAGCATACTCTGAGAAATTGATCTTCTTCTCAAATATTACAGGCGATACTTTAAACTTAATGCCAAACAATTTATTGCCTGAGGAATGAGTTGCAGTAATATTTTTATAACGTGGAATAAAAGCGTCTGACTTTAGTTCGAAGGCATCATTATCAATCTTCATCGTGAAAGGAGTGTCAAGGTTGATTATATTAGTGTAACCAACATCAGGAAAAAGCATGTCAGAAAAACCCTGAGGATAATGTTTAAAAAGATCATCAAAATCGGTTTCCCAAAAAAAGTCTATGAATTTTTAAATGGATTGCTTAGCCTTTTTGCAGTGGTATTTCCGGTAGAAGTGATCGCGGTTGAGGAATTCGATATGATGCTGCATTGTTTCTTACTAGTAATAAATTTAATTAAAAATTAGCAGCTATTACTTTCGTCAGCCCAAAGCCTGTAAAACATAATCCAGATCATGTTTCGTATAATATCCAAAGGTGGCTAATTGGCACCAATTGCTTTTTACTAAATATTCACTCTCATAACTAAACAATACTTGCTTGTAGTTCATCTTATCAATAAAATCTTTCCGTGCATTATTACGATGTACTATTGTAAATACTTTTGATTGAGGATCGCTATAGGGAACAAGATTTTGATTACTTAATCTATTATAAAACCTTTCGCCATATTCGTGTAACAACTCAAACTGATTGTTTTGGAGTTTCTGCTGAATTGAAGTGTACAAAGCGCTAACAAGTTTTGACGAAATGGTAAAGGGAATACCTTTCTTTTGTAAATAGTGGTGCAGATCTAAACAGATGGGAATATAGTCCCCAGTTTGTACCGGAATATTAGAAAAAACTATTGCGAGCCCGGGAACCGATGCAAAGCCTTTACCTGAAGAAGCGGTAGCCATAGCAACTTTTGACAGTTTGATAGGATAGGTTCCTACGGTGCTCATGCAATCAACAAAACAAAGACAGTTGTTTTTGGTAGCTATTTCGCTCAACGTATTTAAATCGTTAATAACTCCTGTTGATGTTTCGCAATGACAGAACAGCAGCCATTTTAATTCATTATGTTGGACCAACTTCTCAACTTCGCTAACGTCAAATTTTTTACCCCATTCCAGTTTATATACAAGGAAGTTAAGCAAGTTTCGTCGTGACTGTTCAATAAGCCTCGTGCCAAATTCTCCGTTGGATAGAATTAATCCTTTACCACCTTTCATTTTTATTTGCCATAGCATTGCTTCGTTTGCAACAGTACCACTGCCGGTAAGAAGAAACGTTTGTTGAACATTCATTTCTTTACACAATAACTCTGTCGTTCTAATATACAATCGTTCAAAGCCGGCAGATCGATGAGAGATACAAGGCGCTGCTAAAGCTGATTGAACTTCAGCAGTAATACCTACGGGGCCTGTACTTACATTAACTGTTTTTAAAATCATAAGACACTTTTTTTATAGTTACATACATGGGTTGGTACAGTGCTCCAGGTTTACCAACAAGGGAACCAAAAGGCTTAAATCCAAGGTGCGTATACAAACGTAATTGCCTTGTTGTTCCGGATATGATTGCAGTATCTATTTTCAACCTATCAAACTCGGTCGCCACATATTTAAAAAGACGGTAAACTACCTTTGTATTTCTTTCTTCAGGTATTACAGAAAGCAACCTGATTTCAGCGAGGTTAGTAAATTCCGGCAAGTAATTATTCAGATTACTAATTTTTTCGTCCAGGGAAAAAGGTCGTTGCAGGTTGTAACATACCATCCCTATTAATTTGTCATTCCGTTTAGCCACAATGTACTGGTTCTTATTATGAAACTTATCGACAAGTATCTTCTCTGTATTCTGTTGATGTTGCGGTATCTCTTCAACAAAAGTTTTATAATTCAATTGATGTATCTGGAAAAATTCACCTGCTTCGGTTGCTCGTTTAATAATCATAATTTATGTTTTTAACCAATCCAAATCACCATTCCTTTCTGGCTATACCAATCTTCATACAAAGACGAATATCTTTTTTCAATTTCGTTGCGTTTAATTTTAAAAGATGGAGTGAGTAGTCCATTTTCAACCGTCCATTCATCTTTTAAAACAATAGCTTTATCAAGGGTTTCGTGTGCATCGAGGGAGGAGTTAATATTTGCGAGCATTTCTCTCAATCCGTTTTGCACTTCTTCTTTTGATGTTTTCCTTCCTTTTTCCGATAGCGTTATTAAGGCAATGGGTTGAGACAAACCCGATCCAACAACGCATGTTTGCTCAACATCACTGTTGCCTGCAATTTTCATTTCGATGGGAGAAGGAGCAACATATTTTCCTTTAGTTGTTTTAAAAATGTCTTTTACTCTTCCTGTTATTTTTAAAAATCCATCTTCGTCAATATATCCTTCATCGCCGGTGTGTAAAAAACCATCCTTTGAAAATGCCTCTTCACTCATTTGCGGCTCTTTATAATAACCCGTCATTAAGGCATCATGTCTTATCAAGATCTCGTTTTTTTCACCCAATTTCACCTGGGTTTCAAGCAGAGGCTGACCTACATAACCAACTTTAATCTTTTTGTTTAAGGTTACATGTGAATAACAACAATTTTCTGTCATTGCATACGCTTCCTGTATTTTAATCCCAATACTTCCAAACCATTTTATTAACGCCGGCGGTGTTGGCGCTGCACCTGTAAAAATATTCGAAGCTTCTGCTAAGCCTAGACCTGTTTTAATTTTTCTTTTAATCAACCCGGATATAATGGGAATTTTTAGTAAGATATCTAATTTTTTTTGCGGCATTTTAGCAAGTACTCCCTGTTGAAACTTGCTCCAGATACGATGTACTCCAAGAAACACTGTTGGCTTCGCTTCAGCAAGATTTCTTGGAAATTTTTGAAGCGACTCAGCAAATGAAACTTGCCCGCATACATACAGGCTTATGGTTTCAACCAACATTCGTTCAGCAATATGTGACAGGGGCAGATAAGAGAAAAAACGGTCCCCTTTTTTAAATCCAATTCGCTGCGTAGCATTCACGCCAACAAAGCCGAAGCTTCCGTATTTATGCATTACTCCTTTAGGCAATCCCGTAGTTCCGGAAGTGTAAATGATAGTGCCGGTATCTTCCGCTTTTCTATCAACGTTTTCTTTTAAAGGCTCTTGCTTTTTTATAATATTCTCCCACGATTCGTATTCGTCATGCAAACAAAAAGGAAAAGAGATGCACTTCAATCCCTTAGGCACACCCGGCTTCATCATCTGCCAGTCGTCCAACTTTCCTATGAATAACAATACCGAACCGCTATGTTCTAATATCTGTTGTATGGAGCGCGCATTTAGATTAGGATACAGAGGTACAGAAACATGACCTGACATCATAATTGCCAGATCGCACATAATCCAATGAGCGCAATTCTTCGAGATCAACGCAATATTGCTTTGTTTAGGCAATTGCATATCAATGATAGCTGCAGCCATTCTTCTGGCTTCATCGGCAGTTTGTTTCCATGTCCAGGTATGCCATACATCATCTATAGGTTGTCTCAAATAGATATCATTTGGGGCTTTGGTTTCCCAATAATAAAGCATTGAAAGAGGAGATTTGTATTCCATGAGAATTTTTAAACTGTTTGTATGAAAGGATTTCTATCCAAAGAAATACAACTGCGGGTACAATAAATTTGACAATTATCAAATTAAAGAATAGTGTGAGGAACTTTATGAGTTGAAGATAAGCGGTATAAAAAAATTACTTTTTACCTCTTATGCGGCTTAATGTCTCGAGGTTCATTCCTAAATATGTGGAGATGTATTTTAAAGGAACTCTTTGCAGCAGGTGGGGGAAATGTTTGACAATAAATTGATACCTGTCTTCAGCCTTCGATTTTCGAAGGTTGTAAACTTCAATTTCGAGCATGTATAAATATTGCTCGGTTATTACCCTGCCAATAACATTAAAAGCAGGATAAGTTTTATATAAATACTGCATTTGATCGTAATGTAAAATGGCGAGAGTGGTATCTTCTAAAGCAACAATATTTTCATTACCGGGTTTGCGGGTATAGTAGCTAAAGACTGAAGTAATAGCTGCACCTTCCCATAAAAATTTAGTGGTAATTTCTTCTGTATCCTTTAAGTAATAATGCCTGACTAATCCTTTCAGTATCCAGCAAGTGTGGTTCGAAACCTTTCCTGCCTTTAGGATAATATCATCTTTTTTAAATTCTTTAATGTTAGTAAGCTTCAATAAATCATCTACCAATTCCTGCGGCATCGCCGAGATGCTGTTGAAATAGTCTATTACGGGAGTAAGCATAAAGGAGCGTTGTTGCTTCCGTAATTTACATCCTCTCCGGCACTTTGATACCTAACCATCCTCTTTAAATTACTTGCGAGGTTAATTTGAGCTAATTACAAATGCAATTCCTTTTTATCAATGATTTTAGCGCGGGTAATAGAGTGAACTATAAACTTGAAATGCATTGCTTAGCTTTTTTGCGGTGGTATTTCCCGTAGAAGTGGTCGCGATGGAGGAATTCGATATGTTGCTGCATTGTTTTCTTGCCTATTTTAAAAATGATAAACAACATAACTAATACCTACTGACAACCAGATTTCACAGCAGCTTCTTTGCCTCATAACTTAGCACTTCGCTAACAACTTCGTGCAACTGGCCTTTTTTGTCTTTCATTAAATATTCAAGCAATAATTTATTAAGATCCATACCGGTGGCATGGGGTGGTAATGCGCTTGCAAGTTGGTTAATAACGAGCATGTTTTGTTCTTTCAGGTTTTTTACTGCAGTCCACGCATCAGCAGTTACGTAAATTTGCTGCGTAATGTTATAATCAAATTCTTCCCTTATACTATGCGTAAGAAGTACCTGCATATCTCTTGCTGAAGCGCCGGTTTGATTAATACGGCTGATAAGATTAGGTAAAGCAATCCTATCCACCAATAAAGCCAATCTTTCGTAAGCCTGTAATCTTAAAGCGCGTGTAGAGTTATCTTTCTCACTTTGTTCTTTTGAGCTTTTTCTTTGCTGCCAAAAAAGGTATCCTAAAAAACTTGCTAATAAAAATGCTATTGCACCACTTAGGTACATTGTCGTATTATCCATTCATTGTGTTTAAGCAAAAGTACAGGAAACCCTATCCTTTTGTTATGGCGGCTAACGCTCTTAACTTTTTCCTTTATTCGAAAAATCATAGCATTTTGTTAGAAGGGATTGTTTGTATTTTTGCAAAAAGAATTTAAGTAATGGAAACAGCAATTGCAACACCGGTAACCTTAACTGCAGGAGCGGTGAGAGAATTAAAAAGATTAATAAATGAAGATACCTTCGACTCTTCTCAATATTTAAGAGTTGGCGTAAAAGGCGGCGGATGCAGTGGAATGACTTATGTTTTAGGCTTCGACCAAAAACAAGATGGCGATGAGGAGTTTGAAATTGAAGGCATAAGATGTGTAATGACTCCGGCTCATGCCATTTATTTAATAGGTATGGAAATAGATTTTCAGGGCGGGTTAAATAGCCGTGGATTTACTTTTACAAATCCAAATGCAAGTAAAACTTGCGGGTGTGGAACTTCTTTCGCGGTTTAGCAATTCATATTATAAAAGATTAATCAGGGTTAGCATTTTATGCAAACCCTTTTTATTTTTCTATTGCTAAAAGCATTATATTACATGGTGCTTCTGTTAAATATATCTGCCAAGCTTTACATATAGCTTTCAATTGTTTCGCTAATTGTATAATATCAAATATCTATTTTATTTAATTTAGGCAAAAACCTATAAGTAACAATTTCTTTTTACAATATTGTGTTTACTAATAAAAAATATTTTCACAATATAGGAACGGGAATTTTCAGAATTAATACCAGGAGTAATTTTAAGTTTTAATGGAGGGTTTTAGTTAACTATAGTACAACAATTATTAGAAAGGAAGTAATGGAATATCAAAAAGTTTTAGTGGCAGAAGATGACCTGAACGATTTTTTGTTTTTTAAAGAAGCTCTTGAAAAAGTATCTTCTTCTTTTGAAATTACAAGGGCTAAAAACGGTTTGGAATGTTTAAATATTTTAAAGACATCTGCTAAGCCTCATGTTATTTTTCTTGATCTTAGCCTGCCTTTTAAAAATGGGCTGGACTGTTTAAAGTTTATTAAAAACACAAAAGAATTTAAAAACATTCCTGTTATCATTTACTCAGATTCCCATTACATTAAAAATATCGACGAAGCTTTTAAAAACGATGCTCATTATTATATTATTAAACCGGTTAATGAAGAGATGCTGGTAGAGCTTTTGAATAATATATTTAACAGGCTGATTAGTAGTTTAGAAAAACCTAATATTCAAAATTTCGTGGTAAGAGTTGTTGCTTCTATCGAAAGTTAATAATTTTAATTATCGCACTATGTATAACAACGAAAAGACTGATTTTGACTCAAAAGATAAACGGGAAATATTCACTGTTCATCCACCTTTAGTATTTTTAATACCGAGGCCATACGAAGGCGATGACGAAAGAAAATGTAACTGGTATAAGAAAATATTGGGGCTTGAAAAGGAAACTAAAGTAATAAGAAATAAAATTAAAACAATAGCTGTAAGGCATGCTCTCAAAAAAGCAGTTACGAGGCAGATAATTGAAAAGACTTTAGAATTAAACAGGAGGTTTATTAATAGAAAAGCTGTGCACGATAAAATACGCCTTCAAGATTGAAGCATACATCTTTATCTTCAATTAGCCATACTTACATTTCCAACACTCTTCAGAATATTCTTCAACACAAATTCAATCTCCTTTATAAGATCTTCGGTGCTGTTTGGTTTTATAATATAGTGTTCAGCGCCTAATCTTTTAGCTGCTTCCATATCCTCCTTTTGTTTACTGGTAGTATAAATGATAACAGGAATGGCAGAAGTTCTATCGTTTTTCTTTAGTTGCTGCAGCCAGTAAAAACCATTTAGACGTGGCATGTTAAGGTCTAAAAAAATGACATCGGGAAGAGTAATGGTATTATCCAGTGTATGTAAGACCTCCTGGCCGTTGTGGCTCTCTGTAAAAATTATAGTTGGATTGATTTGTGCAACAACTTCTAAAAAGAATTGCCTGTCATCTTCATCATCATCAATAATCAAAAGAGTTATCGGTGAAGTCATGTTGGTAAAAGGAAAAATAAAGTAAAAAGTAAATGTAATAATTGATGAGAAAAATTCAAAAGATTACTTTTAGGATTGTTTAAAAAAAACAGTTCGAAAATACAATGGATGAAAAGCAAGCCATAGAGAATGAAAAGCACGAGCATAAAAGCAAGCCGTATCCTATAGTTGCAATAGGTGCCTCAGCCGGGGGTCTTGATGCAGTTACTAAATTGCTCGAAAACTTACGTTGTGATTTAGGGATGGCTTTTGTGTATATTCAGCATCTTGCCCGCGATCATGAAAGCAGGTTAACTGAAATATTGCAAAGGTGTACTCAAATGAAAGTGGTGCAGGCAGAGAACATGATGCCTGTTGAGCCTGACAACTTCTTTATCATTCCGCCTAATAAAGATATGAGCCTCGTTGATGGTGTATTTAAACTTACTTCCCGCCCAGCGAGCCCGGTACTGCATCTACCAATAGATAAATTTTTTCTATCGCTAGCCAAAAAGCAAAAAGAAGGGGCAATAGGCATTGTTCTCTCAGGTACAGCATCGGATGGCGCTCTGGGTCTGAAGGCTATAAAAGAAGCCGGGGGACTTACCTATGCCCAGGATGATTCGGCGCTGTTCAGTTCAATGCCTCACGCTGCAATTGCTGAAGGTTCAGTTGATGGAGTATTACCGCCCGAAGAATTAGCAAAAGAACTTGAAAGGCTAAGCAAGTTCAAGTATATCTTATCCAAAAGCATGGAAAATGAAACATTTGCCGAAGTTGAGGTTGATGATGAAATTGGTGAAGAAGATCCGGTAAATATTAAGACAGAAGAAATTAATACTATTTTACGATTGCTCAAGACGGTAGTAGGGGTAGACTTTTTACATTATAAAAAGAATACGATACAACGCCGCATTATTAGAAGGATGATTTTGCATAAGTTGGAAAATTTATCTGAATACACCGAACTTCTAAAGAAGGATCATCAGGAAGTGAGATTGCTTTACCAGGACATGCTTATAAATGTTACTCACTTTTTCAGGGATTCTTATTGCTGTGATTATTTAAAGAAAGAATTGCTGCCCAACTTAATAAAGGAGAAAACTGCTGCCAAACCGCTTCGCATTTGGGTTCCGGCATGTTCTACAGGCCAGGAAGCCTATTCTTTAGCAATGCTTGTTTTAGAGGCGTTGGGAGAAGATGCTGTTAATGCCCACGTTCAAATATTTGCTACCGATTTAAGCCAGTCAGCCATTAATAAAGCAAGGATAGGTATCTATACCGTTGCTGAAGTGGCTGATGTTTCAGCCAAAAGACTGCAAAGGTTTTTTACTAAAGTGGATGGATTGTACCGTATTGTAAAAGCCATACGCGATTTGTGTGTTTTCGCTCCTCATAATGTATTTAAAGATCCTCCTTTTTCGCGCATTGATTTTATTAGTTGCTGTAACCTGCTTATTTATTTAGATAATGTTTTGCAGAAAAAGGTATTGTCGAATTTTCATTATTCGTTGGCTAAAGATGCGTACCTGGTTTTAGGTAAATCTGAAACAATTGGCAGCAGTACTAGGCTTTTTAATCAACTTGATAAAAAAGTAAAGATATATGCAAAGAAGACAGATGTAGCTTCTAAAGTAACGTTCGATCTTAATTATAATATGGCCGATCAGGAAAGGTTAGAGCTTAAACCAGTTGAGAAAACTCGGGTTAAAGAAGTGAGCGCAAATGAAAACCTTGAAAGAAAAATTGATGAAGTGCTGCTAACTCAGTTTGTACCTGCGGCAGTAGTGGTAACGCATGAACTTGATATTGTGCAGTTTCGCGGATCACCCAACTTATATCTCGAACCATCGCCAGGTAAAGCAAGCCTTAATCTGCTTAAAATGGCGCGAACAGGGTTGGCATTAGAACTGCGTAATGCTGCAAACAAAGTAATAAAAACAGGTGAGCCCCAAATAAAAGAAGGCATCCAAATAAATTACCAGGGTAAGGTGCACCAGGTAGGTTTCCAGATAACATCTCTCTCAAATATTGTTAAAGAACCATTGCTGCTGGTTGTTTTTGAAGAAACAAAAATGGCGGCAGCTCCCACCGACCAAAAAGCTACACATTCTAAAGACCGGCGACTTAAGCAACTTGAGGCAGAGCTGATTGGTTTAAGAGAAGATTTGCGCTCAATAGTAGAAGATCATGAGGCCACCACCGAAGAATTGCAATCTGCCAACGAAGAAATAGTATCGAGCAACGAAGAACTGCAAAGCATTAACGAAGAGCTTGAAACCAGTAAGGAAGAATTAAAAAGCAGCAACGAAGAATTGATGACGATCAACCAGGAGCTGCAGGTAAGAAACGAGCAGCTTTCTGAGTCGCATGATTATTCGCAGGCTGTAGTAGCAACTATAAGAGAAGCGGTATTGGTATTAGATGCTAATCTGAAGGTAAAGACAGCTAACAAGTCTTTCTATACCATTTTTAAAGCTCATCCCGCTAAAGTTGAAGGAAGGATAATATACGAGGCGGCTAATAAAGAATGGAACATCCCGCGTTTAAAAGATTTGCTGGAAGTTCAATTACGCGAGGTTGACCATATAAATAGTTTTGAACTGAAACATGTATTTAAAGGCATAGGCGAGAAAGTAATGATGTTGAATGCCCGCCGCATTATCCAACGCTATAACGGGCAACCCGTAATAATGCTGGCTATAGA
The DNA here is from genome assembly GCA_002050375.1 of Chitinophagales bacterium 62-2. Lineage (GTDB taxonomy): Bacteria > Bacteroidota > Bacteroidia > Chitinophagales > Chitinophagaceae > Segetibacter. The sequence continues at coordinate 19,455 of MWYU01000730.1, read as the reverse complement.
AGATATTACAGAACATAAGCAGGCCGAAAGGTTGCTGGAAGAACGCGAAGAATGGCTGCGCAATATGGCCAATAATGTTCCGGTAATGATTTGGGTTGCCGGCGCCGATAAAAATTTCAGCTTTTTGAATAAAACCTGGCTTGCATTTACCGGCCGTAACCTAAGGCAGGAAACAGGTATTGGCTGGACGGAAGGGGTTCATCCTGAAGATCTTACTTTATGCCTTAGCACTTACCACAAAGCCTTTGAAGAAAAAAAACCTTTTAGCATACAATACCGCATGGAACGGCATGACGGTGAATACCGCTGGATCCTAAATACTGCCGTGCCTACTTTTTATACAGATGGAGAATTTACGGGTTACACCGGCACTTGTACCGAAATTCATGATCAGCGATTAATTAGCGAAGAGCTTGAACGCCGTGTTTACGAACGTACACAGGAACTGGAAGAAGCAAATAACAACCTGGAGCGCACTAACAACGAGTTGCAACAGTTTGCGTATGTGGCCAGTCACGATCTGCAGGAGCCATTAAGAAAAATACTTACTTTTTCTAACCGGCTTAAAGAAAGAGATGCTAATGCATTATCTGCTTCAGGTAAAGAGTATGTAGAAAAAATACGTTCTTCCTCTGACCGGATGCGCCTCTTAATTGATGACCTGCTTAATTTTTCACGCATTTCGCGATATGATAAAAAATTTGTTCTAACCGATCTAAATAAAGTGGTAGATGAAGTATTAGATGATTTCGATTTGCTTGTACAGGAAAAAAATGCAACCGTACAGGTAGAAAAGTTACCTGTATTACAAGCCATCCCGTTACAGATGAACCAACTATTTCATAACCTGTTAAGCAACGCTCTTAAATTTACTTCACCTGGCCCGGCGCCCTTAATTCATATAAGCTGTAATAAGCTCCTGCCCGAAGACTTAAAGAAATATCCAAAGCTTGAAACGTCTGTAGAATATTACATAATAGACTTAAGAGATAATGGCATTGGCTTTCCGAAGGAATTCGCCGACCAGGTATTCGTCATCTTCCAACGACTAAACGAAAAAGAGCAATATCCGGGTACAGGAATAGGCCTGGCCCTTTGCCGTAAAATTGTTCGTAACCACCGTGGTGAGATCTATGCTGAGAGCAGCGAGGGCAGTGGTTCGGTGTTTCATGTAATACTCCCGGTACAGCAACCCTGGGGTATGGAGAGTAATTGATAAAAGGGATTTCAATCTTACTTAAGAACCTTTCCCCTAACAACAATCAATTCTTTATTTCATTTAAAATGGGAATATCTACTTTGTCGAACTCGCTAAGTTTTGCCATATCTAAAATAGTTGTCTGCTTGTCTTCACTCGGGTGATACATCAATCTAAATTTTGCTCCTTCAACAAAGTCGCTCGCTATATAAGAGCTTCTCGCAATAACGAAATTTGAAAAACTTTCATCGAATGCTCTAAAAAAAATAAGCAGTTCGGCACTTCCCATTCTAAGATCGTCGTTGGTTAAATTATAAAAGGGGCTTTGTTCATTAATGGGATGAACAATCGTCCAGCTTGTTGTAAGGGAATTGATTTTCGGTATCTCTAAAGGCAAACTATAAAACTTGTTTGACACTTTTCCATCTTCCTGCAGCTTCATTGCTAAGGTTACTTTAACTTCTGCATCCGTTAAATGATTGTGTTTATAAGGCGCCATGCGAAACATAACAGCTCTTCCATTATTATACGGTGCGATTAAAGCATTATGACTAAAATTAATATACGCACGGGGTTGTGTAAACTTGCCATAAATAATTGCAGTAGCAAAGGCAAAAGCAAGAAGTCCGAGTAAAGATTCCATCCCTGCAAAAATATTTGTAGGAAGCCCCTTAGGATAAATGTGTCCGTACCCAACAGTAGATACTGTTTGTGCACTGAAGAAGAACGCTTCCCAAAAGTTATTTAATGTACTATCATTATCAGCTCCTCCTAAATTTCCAGGGCCTAAAGCAAGATAAATACCGCTAAACGTAAGATTTATGACAAAATAAAAAATAAGAATTACAGCAAAAAGTTTTATGCCCGACATCTTGAGCAAAGTATTATAAAGGCTAATCTTTTTTAAAAAACCTACACCGTCAACTTCCACATTTGGGGTACCATCTTTATTGTAAAACCTGCCACCACTATATTCGCTATTAGTGCCAAAACCTGTTTCGTTAGTGGAGATTGCCCTCGAATTTATTTTTCTAATTGTAGCCATACTTCTTTTATTAATGCGTCAGTCGGTTGAGTCACTAAAGTATTGTATTTTAGCCATTAACCTTACTGTACGCTTTCATGAACTTTCAAAAACAGTTGGCTCAAAGCTTTATTTGGAGAGGATTGTATTTTGTAACAGTATTGGTTATGAGTATTTTTTTTTCGAGGTATTTTGAAGCAGGCAATGCCGGATGGATTTTTTATTTATGTAATAATTTTTCTATTATTCTTATCCTCGCCGGGCTAACCATTGAAAATGCAATCACTTATTACTCCTCGCAAAAGACTATTAATGATGATTCGCTTGCCTGGTTTTCGTTAGTTTGGTCTATAATAGTTTCGTTCATAATTTTTACTGGTCTATGGCTATACCTTCAAACATCTACAGGTTCGCCTTTTATAACGAATGACCAATATCTTTTTTACGCTGTTTGTTATATAGCAGGTCTTCAGCTTACCAATATTTTCACTGTCTTGTTTTACGCAAACAAAGATTTTTTTCTCCCTAACCTGTTAATGGTTCTTTTAAATATTGGTGTTATCATCCTTATTCCTAAGCAGGTAGGAACCAAGAATACTAACGTATCACTCGTGATTAATTTATATTTTGCTTATTTCGTTATTAGCGGGTTGGCTTTAGCGGTAGCTTTTATCTACACCAGAAAAAGTTGGAAAAACGTTTCTTTCCCTTCTTTCAATAATATAAGATTTATTATAAAATATGCTTTAATGGCGCTGGCGGCAAATGTAATTTTCTTCCTGGTTTACCGGGTAGATTATTGGTTTGTTGAAAGATATTGCACACCGGAGGAGTTAGGGAATTACATACAGCTTTCGAAGCTCGGGCAAATGTTATTAGTATTTCCCAGTATTATCTCAAGCGTAGTTTTTCCTCATACAGCAGCAGGAATGCAAAGAACGGAAATCAGGGAAAATATACTTCGCATAGGGAGGGTAACTTCGTTGCTATACATTATTTTGTTTGTTCTGATATTGTTATTAGGAGATTGGATGTTTCCAATGGTTTTTGGAAGAACATACCAACTAATGTACCTGCCATTTTTAGTATTGTTACCTGGCATTTGGGCGCTAAGTAATCTCTATATTTTAAGCGCTTATTATGGAGGTGTAAATAAAGTAAAAATAAACGTACAGGGCGCTTTCATAGCTTTGATAGTGATCTTAACGGGCGATATTTTATTAATACCTAAGGGTGGCATTATAGCAGCAGCCATGGTAAGTACATTAGGTTATCTCGTAAATTTTCTATACTCATTCCTGATGCTTAAAAATGAACAAACCGTATCTATCTTTCAATATTTCAATATTAATAAAGATGACATCAGATGGCTGAGGAGTTTTATACAACATTAGAAGAGGTACACTTCCCGTATAAAAATTATGTGCTTGTGTTACCCGGTTGGTATCCTACTAATGCCGATCCATATCCCGGCGATTTTAATCAGCGGCACGTAATGGCAGCAGGTTTATATACTCCGCAAGTGGTTTTATATATAGCCAAAAATCAAACAGAAACGATACACGTTGTAACGCAAACTATAAGTAAACCAACGGATACAGTATTAGAGATAAAAATACTTTACCCTAAAAAGAAAAACAGGTATTGGGATGTTATTTATTCAAACTTTTTTTTTCTGACTCTGCTTCTGAAGCATGCACAAATAATAAAACAAAAATTGGGCATACCCCGGTTGCTGCATGCATATATAGTAATCAGGGGAGGAGCGGCAGCATGGGTTTTATCAAAGAAATGGAAGGTGCCTTTTATCCTTACAGAGAACTGGACGATCTATTACCGTGAAGATCCGGGTTACATTAAGCAAAGGAATTTTTTATTCAGGCTTACCGTAAGAAAAATATTTAAAAACGTAAAAAGGTTTCTGCCTGTTACCCAGGATTTAAATAAGCAGGTTCAGCAGTTGTTTGGCGCTGTTCCCGCCACCATAATTCCTAACGTAGTTGACACCGATCTTTTTTTTTATACAGAAGCAAAGGCAGCTAATGAACCCTTTCGCTTCATTCATGTTTCAACCATGACTTACCAAAAAAACCCGGAAGGATTATTAAGAGCTTTTAAACCATTTCATGCATCATATCCAAATACAAGTTTATTGATGGTTGGCCCTTACCCGAAGGAGGTTTTAGCTTATGCACAAAGTTTAGGTTTGGATGCCGAAATAGTAAATTTCACAGGGGAAGTAAAATATGAGCAGGTAGCAAGTTGGTTAAAGGAATCGAATGCATTAGTACTATTTAGCAGATACGAGAATTTGCCTTGCGTAATTTTAGAAGCTCTATGTTGCGGAGTACCTGTAATCAGTACAAACGCCGGAGGAATAGCAGAAGTGATAAACGATAGTAATGGAATAATGATTTTCGATGGAAAAGAAGAACAGTTGCAGGAAGCATTGGAACAGGTGTACAACACTTACCTCCGCTTCAATAGAATGAGAATAGCTGAAGTGGCTTCAAAACAATTCAGCTACACAACAGTTGGGAACGAAATTGATAAAGTGTATAAAGAACTTATAAGCTAACCTTTTAATTTATTAATCAGGTTGATATATTCTTTTTGGGCTTCTGTAATTGGCTTGCCCTTTAATGCCGACCATGCTTCAAATTTAGCTTTGGCAACAAAATCGAAAGGGTTTGTTGATGCAGCATTTTCATTTACATCGCCTTCGGTTGCCTGCTTGTACAAGGAATATAATTGTAACATAGTTTCGTTGCTGGGACGGCTGCTTAATGTCTTACTATCTTCAACGGCTCTTTCAAATAAAGACTTTACTTCCATATAATTGTTTTCGTTGCGAAAATAGGGTTTATAAATATTTGAGTATGTACGAAACTAAAAGTAAAATGGCTTTCTAAGGTAATATAGCAAAGGGTTTTTTTATACTAGAAAAAAACAAACAATCGTTCAAATAGTAATCATAAACTTTAGCAACTTAACCAATTATTAAGGTCACAACCTGTTTCCACATTGTTAGCTGGCATAATCTTATTATAAATCTTAGAGTAACATCAAAAATTTAATTATGCCAGTTTCAAATGATAACCAGGATTATGGTGAAAGCGATAAAAAAAATAAAGGCTCCGCAACTTCAGAAAAAAGTAGTTCATCATCGAAGTCAACAGTAGGACCAGATGAAGAAGGTACGTTAACAAGCGATAATTTAAAGGGGAAAAAAGTGGATGCAGACCTTGAGCAGGAAAAGGATAAACCTGCGGATGTATAGTTTCTATTTTATGTTTCACCTTTTACTTCAAAAAACTTAAGAGCTTAGCAAGCTCTTTTTTTATTAATTAAAGCAAGGTTCCTGTAAGCCTAACTTAGTTCCCGCAATGTCTGCAACCGTTTTGTTTTCTAAAATTGCCAGCGAGGCATCCCTCACTTCTATCATGACCTTGTTCAACCCACAATAGCTTTCATCGCAGTTTTTACATTTTGCATAAAAGTATAAGCTTACGCATGGCAACAGGGAAATGGGCCCATCCACCAACCGCATGATTGTTGCCAGTTTTATATCGTTAGGACTTTTTGCAAATAAATAACCTCCTCCTTTTCCTTTTTTACTATCAAGGATGCCGGCCTTTTTTAATTGAAGTAAGATGTTCTCTAAAAACTTGAGTGGTATTGTTTTCTTTTCTGATATTTCTGCAATCAATACAGGCCTTTGCTGATCTTGCTGTGCCATGTACATCAAGGCCTTAAAAGCATATTGGGTCTTCATCGAAAGCATAAAATATTTTTAAAAAACTAAAGTAGGTGATATTAATGTACCCTTGAAATTGATAAATGTTTAATTTAAACTTATATTTTAATTTATGAAAAGTGCACTTATAAAATCAACGGCAGCAATTTTTTTAATTTGTTTCGTAACCGTAACGGGAAAGGCCCAAATTAAAAGACCGCATTTACTGGTTTCTGCAAATGTTTCTTACTTCAATCCTCAAGGCCAATTTGCAGATAAATATAAATTTGGTGCAGGAGGGGAGATATCAGCCGGTATTGGCGTTGATAAAACTTTTCTTGTAGCTACTTTAGGCACTTCAACATTTTTTGCTGAGGATAAAATTGAAGCGAATAAACTTACGGTTAAACCTGTTAAAGTGGGGATTAGGCAATTTTTCCTGGCGAAAAGATTATTTATAAATGGTGATGTGGGAATGGCAAATGTAAAAGATAAAAATACCGGCATTAGCCAAAACCGTTTTGCAAGAGGCGTTGGAGCGGGTGTACGATTGTTTGGACTGGAAGGAGGATTGTATTATGGTGGCTGGAAAAGCGTAGATGAAAGCGGGTTTTCAAATAGTGTGCAGGTGAAGATTGGGTGGAGTATGTCGCTTTGAAGTAGTCATTGGGTCATAAAGTCAATAGGTCATTGAATATTAATTTTCAATGTTCAATTCGGAATTTATAATTCAGCCCCTCAAACCCAAGACATCCTTCATTGTAAAAATTCCTTTCTTATCTTTTAGAAAATTCGCTGCCTTCAATGCACCACCTGCAAACCCTTGTCTATCATGTGCGGTATGAATGATTTCAATATCATCGATCGGGGACGAATATTTTACTTTGTGCGTTCCTGGAGCAGGGTCAACCCTTTCGCTTATTATTTCTAACTCGTCTGCTTTACCGCTCACCTGATTAACCCAACGTGTTTTTATTTTTATATTTTCAAGCACCTGTTCGGCGAGGGTAATGGCTGTTCCACTGGGTGCATCTTTCTTTTGTGTATGATGGATCTCTTCGAGGCTTACGTTGTAATCATCATACTCTGCCATCAACCTACCCAGGTATTTATTCACTTCGAAAAAGAGATTAACGCCGATACTATAATTACTGGCGTATATCAATGAGCCGTCTTTCTGCTTGCAAAGGTTCTTTATAGCTTCCCACTTCTCTAACCAACCTGTCGACCCGCAAACAACCGGCACACCTGCATCCATACATTTAACTAAATTATCATAAGCGCTTTCAGGACCTGTAAACTCTATAGCGACATCTGCTTTTCTCAGGTTTTCCATAGTTAGGTCTTCCGTGTTTTCTATGTTAATTTTTAAAACAACTTCATGACCTTTTTGTAAAGCAATATCTTCAATTGCCATACCCATTTTACCGTAACCAATAAGAGCGATTTTCATCAGTAACTTTTAATTTTTGTAATGCAAAATAAGCTAAAGAAAAAATAAGAACAGACTTTAACGAGCAGAAGTAATGCGATTTTTAGGAGGAGTTTTTACTGCGAGAACAAGACTTAAGCCGGTGAAATTTGTTGTGGGCAAAGGATTGATTGCAGGTTTTATTTTAAGAGAAAGATCGGGACTAACATCAAAGTCTTTAAGATGCCCGAACACAGTTGCATCTACCACATTCAAAGCCCAGGCTATAAAAAAATATAAAACAGCATAATCTCGATCTCTCCTGAAGGCATTTCGATAAAAACGTAGAGACTCAGTACCTAATGGCTCTAACTTTTTATCTATAGTGGGAAAATTAGCTGTATCGTTTGTTACACGAATTTCATAAGCTCTCTTTGTTCTTTTATACCAAATATTATTATAAACGAAGAAGCCGGCGGGTACGCCAATGGCACCATAAACAACAGGGATTTTCCAATATTCCCGGTTATATGCCTGGCCTAAACCAGGTAAAATTGCGGATCGGATAGTAGCTATTCTCGGGCTGTGTTTAGGTACAATCTTTACGGTGTCTTTACCAATCACTCTTTGTAAAGTGTCTTTAGTTAAAGCCGGTGTTTTAGTGCTTGTTGTTGAGTCTGTTTTAATGCTGATGACTTTATCGCCTTGTTGTGCGGCAGCCCCGAAAGACAATAACAGCACGACGATTGAAATATGCAACAAAGCTTTCATTGATTGATTAGCTGGCTGCAACATTCATCTGCTCGAGAATTTTATTTAGTTCCTGTAGTGAATAATAATCGATGCTAATACTTCCGCTTCCGTTTTTACTGTGCGCCAGTTTTACTTTAGTTCCGAAATGAGAGGCTAAGTTATCTTCAATACGTTTGTAAGCTGGTGGTAGTGTTGACTTTAGAGAAGATTTAACAGCCCCCTCATTATTCTTATATAGTTGCCTTACAAGTTCTTCTGTTTGCCTTACGCTTAACCCTTTCTCTCTTACTTCGTTAAAAACATACAGTTGTTTATCTACCGTGTCTACATTAACTAAAGCCCGTGCATGACCCATACTTAGACTATTAGTGCGTACTGCTAATTGTATATCGGGCGGAAGCTTAAGTAAGCGAATGTAATTAGTGACCGTAGTACGTTCTTTTCCCATGCGCTCGGCTACCTGCTCCTGTGTATAATCGAGCTCTTCCATCATACGCTTATAACTGATGGCTATTTCAATGGCATTTAGATCTTCCCGCTGCAGGTTTTCGAGCAAAGCAAGTTCAAGCAGTTGCTGGTCGTTCGCCTTCCTGATATATGCAGGAATATCTTTTAACCCTGCTATTTTACTTGCCCTGTATCTTCTTTCGCCTGTTATTAATTGATACTTACCATTATCTAACTGCGACACAGTAATAGGTTGAATAATATCGTGCAGCTTTATAGAAGCAGCAAGCTCACTTAATGATTGCTCGTCGAAATCGCGACGCGGTTGTTTAGGGTTTATGGTAATATTATCGATAGGAATGCGATTGACTCCGGTAGCAGTTTCAACGATGGGATGCTTTAAACTTCCGGCTGTAGTTTTTAAATCCGAATCTATATTTTGTAGCAAGCTCCGGATACCTTTTCCTAGTGAGTCTCTTTTATTTGGTTGGTTCATTTTTGTAAAGTGAATTAAGTTTGAAGGGAAAGGGTTTGGGTTTAAGTTTTGAGTTTAAAGTTTGAAGTGTAAAGACGTTGGGACGGATTATTTTTTGTTGTGCTTTCTAACTTTCCACTTTGAACTTTAAACTATTCTAACTTTCTCCTTCCTCAAGCTCGTCCAGGATTCTTTCTTCCTGTTTCATTTTGGTGAGGTCGTTCTTTTGTAAAACCTCCTTCGCAAGGTTCAGATAATTGATGGCGCCTTTGCTGTCGGAGTCGTAAAGTATAACAGGTTTCCCAAAGCTTGGAGCTTCGCTCAACCTTGTATTGCGGTGAATGATCGTGGTGAAAACCATATCATCAAAATGTTTTCGCACTTCGCTTACTACCTGGTTACAAAGCCGTAAACGTCCGTCGTACATTGTCATTAATATTCCTTCAATTTGCAACGCAGGGTTTAACCTGTTCTGAACAATCTTGATAGTATTTAAAAGTTTACCTAACCCTTCCAATGCAAAAAATTCGCACTGAACAGGAACGATAACACTATCGGCAGCAACCAGGGCATTTACGGTAATCAATCCGAGGGAAGGGGAGCAGTCAATAACAATAAAATCGTATTTATCTTTTACGCTTTCAAGCAATCCTTTCATCACCGTCTCGCGGTTAGGATAATTGATCATTTCAATCTCGGCACCAACAAGATCGATATGCGAGGGTATAACATCAAGGTTTGGAATATCACTTTTTAAAATGACATCTTGTGAAGCAGTATTGTTAACCATGCAATCGTATAAACTGCTGGTAACATTATGAAGATCGAAACCAACGCCGGTAGTGCTGTTAGCTTGTGGATCAGCATCCACCAAAAGTGTTTTATATTCTAACACAGCAAAACTTGCAGCCAGGTTTATAGCCGAAGTCGTTTTTCCCACACCACCTTTTTGATTTGCAATACCTATAGTTCTGCCCATGTATGTTTTTAATTTCTTTTTTTTCAATAACGTATGCTGCATTATACCTCATACCTCATACCTTCACCTTACAACTCTATCGTTTGTCCAATTTCAGGCAATAGTAATGTTTTTCCTTCAGCCTTAAAATCCTGGATTGCTTTTTCTTTATCGATTTCTATCAATTCGAAAGTGTTGTAATGAACACCTACCACAACCTGACACTTGACAAAATCGGCCGCTATAACTGCATCACTAACGCCCATGGTAAAGTTGTCGCCAACGGGTAAGATACAGAAGTTGAGTTTAGCCCATCGTGGAATCAATTGCATGTCTAACGTTAATGAAGTATCGCCTGCATAATAGAAATTATCTTCGTTGGTGATAAACAAAAAGCCCATCGGATTTCCTCCGTATGTTCCATCAGGAAGGCTGCTGCTATGGTGCGCCACCACACATTTTACTGTACCAAATTCAAATTTCCATTGTCCGCCGGTGTTCATCGGGTGAGTGTTAGAAATACCTTGGTTATTAAGCCATGTATGAACTTCGAAAGCAGCTACAACCTTGGCCCCCGTTCTTTTAGCAATGTCAACACAATCTGCAATATGATCGGAATGGCCATGACTTAGAAAAATGTAATCAGCCTCAATTGCATCTACATCAATTTCCTTTGCCAGGTTGTTAGGTGTAATAAAAGGATCGAAAAGAATTTTTTTGCCGCCTATGTTAACTGCAAAGCATGACTGGCCATAATAAGTAAGATACATTCTATTGTTTTTATTGACCTCACCCTCACTCCCTCTCCAAAGGAGAGGGAGGCCAGGCATTAGTAATTAATTATTTTTTTTGAATTAACAGCTTCAAGTTTCTAATGCTTCCAAACTCCAAACTCCAAACTCCAAACTCTAAACTCCTTCGCCTCAAAAATACATTATACCCTAAACAAAATGGATGTTTTAAGGTTAAAGGAAGTTTCAAGTTTTCAACACTTGTTCAAACAGGAATATTCTAATTGGTTTACTTTGCAAAAATTTTGTATATGCGTAACAGGAGTGGATGGTGGATGATTATAATAATAATGCTTTTGCTCGATTTGTACGTTTTCCAGGTTATTAAAGCACTGTCTTCAGGGTCAACGGAAAAAACAAAACTTACCATATATTCAATTTATTGGCTCATCTCTATTGCGGCGGTTGCTTTAATGGTGCTAATGCCCTATTTGAATTACGAAAGCTGGCCAAAAAATGTTCGTGCTTATGTTTTCGCTACAATCGTGGGATTGTTCTTTGCAAAACTGGTAGCTGCAATCTTCTTTTTATTGGATGATGTACGACGGGCCTTAATGTGGATAATGGGAAAGGTATTTCCGGGGTTTGGTGTAAGGTTCGTAGATGAAAGCGGGATCATTAGTCGCTCAGCCTTCTTAAGCTGGTTAGGTGTTGGCATTGGCGGAACTCTTTTCGGAACCCTTGTTTTTGGGTTCAGTAACAAATATAATTACCATGTAAAAAGAATAAGACTAAAGTATGACAACTTACCACACTCGTTTAAAGGATTAAAGGTGATACAGGTAAGCGATATTCACTCCGGTAGTTTTACAGATAAAGAGGCAGTGCAAAGGGGCGTAAACCTGGTATTAAAAGAAAATCCTGATCTTATTTTATTTACCGGCGACCTTGTAAATGACCGGTCAACGGAGATGCATGATTATATGGAGGTGTTCAAACAGTTCAAAGCCCCCTTGGGGGTTTATAGTACACTTGGAAATCATGATTACGGCGATTATGTAACCTGGGATTCCGCAGAAGCAAAAAAGCAAAACCTGGAGAATTTAAAATTAATTCACAGGCAATTGGGTTGGCGGTTATTGATGAATGAGCACGTTCCTATTGCAAGAAACGGTGAAGCGATCGGACTAATCGGGATTGAGAACTGGAGCTCAAAAGCACGGTTTCCTAAATACGGCAAATTAGATGTGGCTTATTCAGGTGCTGAGAAATATCCTTTTAAAATTTTGATGAGTCACGACCCAAGTCATTGGGATGCAGAAGTTCGACCTAAATATCCGGATATTGATCTTGTTTTATCAGGCCATACACATGGTATGCAGTTCGGTTTTGAAACACCGTTCTTTAAATGGAGCCCGGTGCAATGGGTGTACAAACAATGGGCAGGCTTGTACGAAGAAGGAAAGCAGAAGTTGTATGTCAACAGGGGATTTGGCTTTATCGGCTATCCCGGCCGCGTAGGCATTTTGCCCGAGATTACAGTTATAGAATTAGTTTAGTAAAGCTCTAACTTATAAATTGATCTATAATAAAACAACATCTTCATCTGTAAAACAAACTTCAGTTACAGCTCATATTTCCCCACAACATAAATTATCAAACTATAGTTTCTACCCCGGCTACTTCAAAACATTCTGCAAGTGCTTCCATACATTTTCTGCAACTATTCTCGCTCCTTCAACGTTTGGGTGAATGCCATCCTGCTGGTTAAACTTAACATCCCCACCTACACCTTCCAGCAAAAAAGGAATTAAAATTATATTGTTTTGCTTTTCCAGTGCCGGGAACATTGATTGAAAATCTGTTGCATATTTTGCGCCCATATTTGGTGGCACCTGCATTCCTGCAAGTACTAATTGTGCCTCCGGATATTTTGCTTTTACCTTATCGATAATCTCCTGCAAATTTCTTTTGGTCGCCGCTACAGGTATGCCCCGCAAGCCGTCATTAGCTCCGAGTTCAAGTACAAAAACATCAACCGGTTGTTTCAAAATCCAGGTAATACGGCTATTGCCACCCGATGAGGTTTCGCCACTTACACCTGCGTTTATTACCTTATAATTTAGTTGAAGAGAGTCTATCTTTTTTTGTATCAAAAAAGGAAAAGCCTGTTCAGGTTCCAGGCCATAACCTGCTGTAAGGCTATTGCCGAAAAATATGATTGTCTTTTTTGAAAGCGGATCCAAAGCTGTTTCTTTAGTGGCAACATTAGAATTAGATTGTGTATTTGGCGACTTCTCTTTGTTATTACAGCAAACAGCAATTATACAAATAGAGCTTATAAATAAAGTTGTTTTAAGTGCCCGACCACTAATGTTAAACAGGGAGATATAAATAAACTTTAAACTTTTAAACATTATCCTTACCATTTTCATTATTAGTTATCAAGTACTTTTATGTCAGATGCTTTTTGCCGATCTGTAGCAATATAAATTAAAAACATTAATGGAAACAATACTTAGTTTGGAAGGGGTAAGCAAAATGTATCAAAGTGCAGGCAACACTTTAACCGTTTTAGATCATATCAGTTTTTCAGTTGATGCAGGTTCAACCCTTGCAATTGTAGGTCCTTCTGGTAGCGGCAAAACTACTTTGCTTGGTTTATGTGCGGGGCTCGATCGTTCCAGTTCGGGTTCTATTTATTTGCACAATATAAGATTAGACGAACTAAGTGAAGACCGGCGGGCGCAGGTTCGCAATTTATATGTAGGCTTTATTTTTCAAAATTTTCAATTATTACCAACACTTACTGCGCTCGAAAATGTGATGGTGCCTTTAGAGCTTAGAGGAGAAAAAAATATAAGGCTAAGAGCCGTTGACCTTTTAAATAAAGTTGGCCTTGCAGATCGTGGTCATCATTATCCTGCGCAATTAAGTGGGGGAGAGCAGCAAAGGGTATCACTTGCAAGGGCCTTCTCTAATAAGCCTCAAATTTTGTTTGCCGATGAGCCCACAGGAAACCTGGATGCAGAAACCAGTGAAAAAATTGTAAAGCTAATTTTTGACCTGAACAAAGAAGCCGGGACAACGCTGATATTAGTTACACATGATCACGAATTAGCTTCAAAAACTGGTCGCATTATTCGCCTGAAAGGTGGAAAAATGGTGAGCGATGAACAAACGATTGCTGCTCAAGTTGAATAAGTTTTAGTACCACCGGAATATTTAGAAACGAGTATTATTTTCGGCTATCAATTTCGGGCTATCAATTGATCAATAGTGAATAGAAATGCAAGCACGATAAATACCATTAAAACAATATGGAAGAATCATTTGAGAATAATCGTACGATCGAAAATAAAGGCTTACAATTTCCCTGGCTTATAAAGATGGCATGGCGGGATAGCCGGCGTAACCGGTCGCGGTTATTTTTGTTCGTGTCTTCGGTCATTTTAGGAATAGCCGCATTAGTAGCTATCTATTCTTTAAGCAACAATTTGCGGCAGGAGATTGATAAGCAGGCTGCGAGCCTTATTGGAGCCGACCTTGAAATTACCAGCAATAAGCCAGTGTCTCCCGCACTAAAAGGTTTGATTGATTCGTTAGGAGACAGAAGATCGGAGGAACGGAGATTTGCTTCAATGGTTTATTTTCCTAAAGGCGGAGGTACAAGATTGATACAGGTAAGGGCATTGCAGGGAGAGTTTCCTTACTATGGCGATCTTGAAACCAACCCGGTGGTGGTTGCAAGAACTTTTAGAAATGAACAACAGGCTTTGGTTGATCAAACGTTGATGATGCAATTTAATGCTACAGTAGGCGATTCGATAAAAGTGGGAAATGTAACGTTTAGGATTGCGGGAATATTAATAAGCGCCCCGGGACAAACCGGCTTCTCTGCGTCCGTTGCTCCTGTGGTGTACATTCCGTTAAAGTTCCTTAAGCAAACAGGGTTAGAACAGAAGGGAAGTAACATAGGTTACCGGTTTTATTATAAGTACGACCGGCCCATTAACATCCGGCAGCTGACTGCGGGTATTGAGCCAAGACTTGAAAAAGAAGGATTAAATTATGACACTGTCGAAAGCCAGAAAGAAGATACGGCCCGGTCTTTTAGCGACGTAACCCGCTTTCTATCATTGGTAGGTTTTATTGCGTTGTTATTAGGTTGCATAGGTGTAGCAAGCGCTATTCATATTTATGTAAGAGAAAAGATAAACAGCATTGCCGTGCTGCGGTGCCTTGGTGCAAAAGCTTCCCAATCATTTCTGATATACCTTATACAGATAGTTGGTATCGGGCTTGTCGGTTCTGTTATTGGCGCTGCTTTAGGATCGGTAATACAACAGTTCCTTCCGGTAGTGCTAAAAGATTTTCTTCCAATAAAAATAGCTAATAATATCTCATGGACTGCTATTGGAACAGGCGTGTTATTGGGACTAATTATATCCATTCTTTTTGCTTTACTGCCGCTCGTTTCTATCCGTAATGTATCGCCGCTAAATACACTGCGCCTGTCATTGCAATCCACCAATTTATTTAAAGACCCTATTAAATGGTTGGTGTATCTATTGATTGTTCTATTCATTTTTATATTCAGTAGTTTTCAGCTAAAGAACTGGAAGCAATCTGTCTCTTTTACTATCGGTGTAATAGTAGCGTTTCTCATACTGGCCGGAATTGCATCTTTACTTATGTGGCTGGTGCGTCGTTTCTTTCCGTCTTCATGGAGTTATTTATGGCGGCAGGGTTTAGCCAACCTTTACCGCCCCAATAATCAAACATCCATTCTCATTGTTTCTATTGGGCTTGGTACTGCCTTCATTTGTATTTTATTTTTTATTCAAACCATTTTACTTAACCGTGTCACACTTTCTGCAGGTGGAAACCAGCCTAACATTGTTTTGTTCGACATTCAAACAAGTCAAAAGCAAGATCTATTGGAACTGGCGCAGAAGCAGGGTTTGCCTTTGAACCAAACAGTGCCAATAGTAAACATGCGGCTGGAAGCAGTAAATAACATAACAGCTTCAACATTGCAAAAAGACAGTTCTATTAAAATACAGCGTTGGATATTTGGCAGGGAATATCGGGTTACTTTCCGCGACACACTCTCGTCTTCAGAAAAGATCACTAAGGGTAAGTGGATAGGAAAAGCTGGTAATCCTTCCGAACCCGTTTACGTTTCGCTGGAAGAAAGGTTTGCTAACAGAAACCAAATTGAAGTGGGGGATAGCATGATATTTAATGTGCAGGGAACCGTTATGCCAGTAGTTGTGGGCAGCTTGAGGCAAGTAGATTGGAATCGTGTACAAACCAATTTCCTGGTGCTTTTTCCAACAGGCGTATTGGAAGATGCACCACAGTTTCACGTGTTAATGACACGGGTTTCATCTGCTGCTGTATCAGCACGATTTCAGCAAGCGGTTGTAAAACAATTTCCCAATGTTTCAATTATTGATCTAAGCCTGGTACTTAGCATACTGGACCAAATACTAAGTAAGATTGGTTTCGTTATCCGTTTTATGGCTGGTTTTAGTATTATAACGGGATTGGTTGTGCTTATTGCGTCTGTAGTAATCAGCAAATACCAGCGGATGCAGGAAAGTGTATTATTAAGAACCCTTGGCGCTAATCGCCGGCAAATACTTGCCATAACCGCACTTGAATATTTTTTTCTTGGTGCCTTTGCAGCCTTTACCGGTATTTTGCTTGCCCTGGCAGCAGGCTGGGGGTTAGCACATTATACTTTTGATACCACATTTACACCACAACTTTTACCTATATTGGTTGTGTTTATTCTAATTTGCCTGCTTACAGTAATTATCGGGTTAATGAATAGCAGGGTTGTATTGATAAAATCACCCCTGGAGATTTTACGGCAGGAAGTTTAAGAGACAGAAGTATATATAAGTGTGAAATACATTAATAGTGATGGTTAAATAATAAATGATATGAGCTATCAAACAAGAAAAGAGTTTATTACTAAAGCTATGCTTGCAGGCACTGCTTTAACTGGCGGATTGAAAACTTTTAGTATGTTACCAAAAGAGACCAACTACAGTAATTCCTCCTTTAAAAAATTAAGTGATACGGCAAGTAAAATTTCAATTTTTTCAAAGAACCTGCAATGGTTAGACTATCAGCAAATGGCAGCTACAGCAGCAAAAATGGGTTTTGACGGAATTGACTTAACAGTGAGATCTAAAGGTCATGTTTTACCTGAAAGGGTTGAAGAAGATTTACCCAAGGCCGTGGAGGCTGTTAGAAAAGCCGGACTTAATGTTTATACGCTTACCACTGAAATCACTGATGCTGAAGATCCTTATACAGAAAGAATTTTAAAAACTGCTCGCCAATTGGGAATAGGATATTACCGCATGAATTGGTTTAAGTATTTGGAAAAAAACAGTATTGCTAAGAATTTGGATACTTTCAAAAGTACCCTTGTAAAGATGGAGAAGCTAAATAAGAAGTATAATATTCATGGTGCTTATCAAAACCATGCTGGTGCTGGTTTTGGTGCAGCCGTTTGGGATTTATGGATGGTGATAAAAGACTTAGACCCACGCTGGATTGGATGTCAGTACGATATTAGGCATGCAACGGTTGAAGGTGCTAATTCATGGATATTAGGATTGGAATTGTTACACCCTTTTATTAAGACAATAAACATTAAGGACTTTACATGGGCACTAAAAGATGGTAACTGGACTGAGGAAAATGTTGCGTTAGGTAAGGGTATGGTAAACTTTAAAAAATACTTTGAATTGATGAAAGGTTATAAGTATAACGGTCCGGTATCTGTTCATTACGAATACCCGTTAGGCGGAGCGGAAGCCGGGTCTGATAAATTGACAATAGAAAAAGAAAAAGTAATAGAGGCTATGCAAAAAGATCTTATTACTTTAAAAACCTGGCTAAGTTGAAGTATGTGTTTGAAGAGTAGGCAAATTGAAGGCGCAGCACAAGGAGGCTTTGGAATTCGATATGTAAGAAAGTAATAAATCGCTTTCTAATTGAAGCTTTTTACTTTTCAAACGCTAAACAATTCATTAAAACCCCTGTTTTCCCTCATTTATCACAAAATACTTTCAAAAATTATTTGCCTGTATTCTATTCCCCCTTACCTTTGCGCTCCCAATTAATAAAATTGGGGTTTGAATATGTCTCAACGAATAAGAATTAAACTTCAATCTTACGATCACAACCTGGTAGATAAATCTGCTGAGAAGATTGTAAAAACTGTTCGCAGTACCGGTGCTGTAGTAACTGGTCCAATACCTTTACCTACGCACAAGAAAATATTCACGGTACTACGTTCGCCCCATGTTAACAAAAAGGCCCGTGAGCAGTTTCAATTGTGTACGCACAAAAGATTGTTAGATATATATACCTCATCTTCCAGGACCGTTGATGCTCTAAGCAGGCTCGACCTACCTTCTGGTGTTGAAGTTGAGATCAAGGCATAAGTCAAGAGCCCTAATCCTGAAGGGAAATAAAAGTTCTTAAAATACATCATCTCTCAATCGTACCTGGTAGTACGAAAAAAGAGCGCTGATAAATAATTAATTAATAAATGCTCTACTCCCTTTAGGGTGGGCATTGCTCTCTACTCCCCTTTAGGGGTTGAGGGCTTCACATATGAACAAGCCCTTCGAGGTTTGTTTACTGCCGGTACTTCCTCTTCCGCCGCGGCGGAAAACAACGGAAAAGGTCGGTCAGCAAACGGGGATTGAAATCCTTCCTTCGTGCACCAAACGCAGGATCAACAAGGATTGTCCTCTTAACCATTGGGGTATAAACAATAAACAATGAAAGGTATTATTGGTAAAAAGATTGGGATGACCAGTATCTTCGGTACCGATGGAAAGCAGACAGCCTGTACCATCATCGAAGCTGGTCCCTGTGTTGTCACCCAGGTTAAAACTCCTGAGTCGGATGGTTACAGTGCCATCCAGGTTGCTTATGGCGACAAAAAAGAAAAGAACTCCACCAAGGCCCAACTTAATCACTTCGCAAAGGCCAATACTACTTCTAAACGTGTAGTGAAAGAATTCAGAAATTCAACTTTAGAACAAACATTAGGGGGAACAATTACCGTAGACATTTTTGCTGAAGGCGATAGTGTCGAAGTAGTAGGTACTACAAAAGGTAAAGGTTTTCAAGGTGTTGTTAAACGTCATGGTTTCCATGGTGTGGGTGAAGCTTCTCATGGACAGCACGACCGTCAGAGAGCTCCCGGATCTGTCGGTGGCTCATCGTATCCTGCAAGAGTATTTAAAGGGATGCGTATGGCTGGGCGTATGGGCCAGGACCGCGTTAAGGTTAAAGGGTTGAAAGTGGTTAAGATTTTCTCTGACAGGAATTACATATTAATTAGTGGTTCTGTTCCCGGCCACAATGGTTCCATCGTTTTAATACAGAAATAATTATGCAAGCAGACGTTTTAAATATACAAGGTCAGCCAACCGGAAGAACTATTGAGTTACCGGAAGAAATCTTTGGTGCAGAGCCAAATGAGCACGTTGTTTATCTTGCTGTTAAGCAATATTTGGGCTCTCAGCGTCAGGGAACTCATAAAGTAAAGACACGTGCCGAAGTACAAGGCGCAAGCCGTAAACTACATAAGCAAAAAGGAACTGGTGGAAGCCGTAAAGGTAATATTCGGAATCCTTTGTATAAAGGCGGTGGTACTATCTTTGGTCCAAAGCCTCATACT
>MWYU01000724.1 GCA_002050375.1 Chitinophagales bacterium 62-2 | reverse complement strand
TTTATCAATCACTAAATTAAATCATCGCTTAAAATTTTTATTATGAGTAAACTAATTTCAATCAGCAAAAAAACTACGTTGTACACCATTGCAACTATTGCAGTGCTTTTAATATCTTCCTGCAAGAAACCAGTCATAGATCCCCCTGACGATTTGAATTCTGAAATGGTGTTAACCTGGAATAAGGCAGCTATTGATGTTGTAATTCAAACTCAACAGGCAGTGCCTAATCCTCCAATTCCTCCGTTTATCGAGTCGAGATTTTATGCTATGGTAAACATTGCCATGCACGATGCATTAAATAGTATAAAACCAAAGTATAAGCGATATGCTTTATTAAATACAAACGATAAAGATGCTGATGCTAATGCTGCTGTGGCTCAGGCTGCGTACGAGGTAATAGTTTCTTTTTATGGACAATTAAATCCTCCTGCATTTGTAACTCCGCAACCGGTTAAAGATTACATAAGCACTTTGCTGCAGCAATCGCTTACCCCTGTAACTGATGCGGAAGCTAAATCAAAAGGTATTGCACTGGGTCATAGTGCTGCACAGGCAATTCTTACTAAAAGATCAACCGATGGTATTGAAAAAGTTATGTTTCCTGTTACGGAAGGGACACAACCAGGTGAATACCGTTTTACAGCTCCATTTAATGGCCCTCCTTTTAATACTGCCCCTTTTAGCGGATTGTATGATTCTCCCGGCTGGGGACAAGTTACTCCGTTTGGTATGACATCGGGCGCACAGTTCAGGCCTGTTCCTCCTTATGCTGTTACAAGTGCTGAGTACACAACGGATTTTAATGAAGTAAAAAGCCTTGGCAGATACAACAGCACTACAAGAACAGCAGACCAAACAGAGATTGCAAAATTTTGGGCAGAGAGTTCTCCTCAGGGGTGGAACCGTATTGCCAGAAATATAATTGCGAAAAAAAATATGAATGCATGGAAGGTTGCACGGTTACTGGCACTGTTGCAAATGAGTGAGGCAGATGCATATATTGGAAGCACCGAATCTAAGTACTTTTATTTCTTTTGGAGGCCTGTAAGTGCTATCCATCTTGCTGACACAGATGGCAACCCTAATACGGACGAGACCCTGAATGGGAAGTAGTGGGCTGGGACCCTGAAGGTGCGCCAGACTTTCGTTATTGGCCTACACCTCCCGTTCCTGATTGGGCATCAGCACACCCTGCCGCTGGCGGAGCAGGGGCTGAGCTTATGAAAAATTTCTTTAGAACAGATGATATCAGCTTCAGTTCTGCCAGTACTTCTTTTCCATCAACCAGAAATTTTACAACTTTATCACAGGCTGCAACAGAAAATACGTTATCAAGAATTTATATAGGCTATCATTTTCGCAAGTCTTGCACAGAGGGAGAGAAACAAGGCAGGAGTATTGGTAAATGGATTTTTGATAATCATTTAAAAGAGGAGTAAAGCCTTATTTAAAATAATTTTATGAAGCAATTCAGATCTTTTATTATTAGTCCATTTGGGATGGCTATTTCCTTTTATTTGCACTAAATAAAATGGAGGCAGACATACAAAGGGGCAACCCAGACGGGAGAACCGGTAAATAAAAAAGCCTTAGTGCATTGAATCAATACGCTAAGGCTTTACAAAGTACCCGGGATGGGAGTTGAACCCACACTCCCGTTGCGGGGAACAGGATTTTAAGTCCTGCGTGTCTACCAGTTCCACCACCCGGGTGTACCAAAAAAATCCCGCCTGAAAGCGGGATCTTTTAGAGCGGAAGACCGGGCTCGAACCGGCTACCCCGACCTTGGCAAGGTCGTGCTCTACCAAATGAGCTACTTCCGCAAAAAATGTAAGAACTTATTGTTTTGGGAGAGCAAAAATAGCAATCATGCACTCCCCACCAAATTTCTTTCTAATTTTTTTATTTGTACTTAGGAGTGTACAATGTGTTATCAGGAACCTCAACATCTGGTTTGCCCTGGTAACGGTGTTCGTATAATTTGTAACATCCACCTAATATCATCGCGAGTATGCAAAACAACTGTACATAAAATAGAAACCTCGAAGATTTTACCCAGTTAAATCCCAAATCTTTCTCTTTGTGTTCCTGTATTTCTTCGTTAAAATCGTTTGTCATACTTTAGAAATTGCAGTGCAAAAATAAGGGACATCTCTAAACAATCATTCGCTTTCAAAAACTATTTCAGCAAACGTTTTTTTCTTTTTTATAAAATATTGCCATACTACACTTCCTTTATAAAGTCCATGTAACCTTACCATCTTTTTTACAGGAACAATATTATGTTTTTTGTCCCCTGATACCCAGGCTATAAATGCAACATGTGCTTTAAATACGCCTCTAAAAAAAGAAAAATTTCCCGCTACTAAGCTTTTCATTGCCGACAGAATATCTAAGCCTATCCGTAAGGGAAGTTTCCACATTATTTCTCCCTGGTTAGAATTATTATAAAGCATAACAAGGTTGTTTCTAAAGTTGAGAAAAACTTTTCTTTCACCTTTAGGCAAAGTACCGCCACCAACATGATAAACAACGGATGAAGGACATGCCATAATCGTATAACCACTCATTTGCATCCTCCAGCACAGATCAATTTCTTCCTGGTGCGCAAAAAAGAATTCGTTAAAGCCTTTTAATTGATGATAAGCAGAAGCCCTTACAAACATTGCCGCACCGCTTGCCCAAAAAACCTGCGCCACTTCATTATACTGACCCTTATCTTCTTCACAAACATCAAACACTCTTCCACGGCTGAAGGGATAACCAAGGGTATCTATCCAACCCCCGCAAGCGCCGGCGTATTCAAACATATTTTTGTTGTCGTACGATAATATTTTAGGCTGACACGCAGCAATATTTGCATCTGTTTCCATTAATGCAATTACAGGCTCAATCCAGTGCCTTGTTACTTCAACGTCCGAATTCAATAAAATATAATAATCAGCTTTCACTTGTGTAAGCGCCAAATTGTAACCCTGTGCAAAACCATAATTATTTTGAAGAAGAATTATTTCAACTTCAGGGTGATTAATCTTTAACCATTCTATGGAGTCATCGGTTGAAGCATTATCGGCAAGCCATACCTTTTTATTAGGGTAGGACGAGGTGGTTACGGAAGGCAAAAATTTTTCTAAGTAATGCCTCCCGTTATAATTGAGGATAACTATCGCTGCTGACGGAGTTGTTTGCACTGAATGATATAAAAGTCAAAATAACAGAAAGCTTTTCTATTTTAGATATATGATTCAACAATGGGTTAACTGGCGTACTCTTCTTGCCGTGGTTGCTATTTGCATTGTAAGCGGAACCATTTTTTATTCAGACTACTTAAGTAAAAAAATTGCCCGGGAAGAGAAGCAGAAAGTGGCAACATGGGTAGAAGCCCAACGGACCATCATAAACGCTACCGATCAAACCAGCCTTAACCTTGCTACCCGCATCTCAATAGAAAATGATGATATACCCATAATAGAAACGAACGAAAAAGACAGCATTACCAATAATTATCTCAATCTCGACTCCTCCCTCGTAGCAGCTAATAAACATTATCTTAAACAAAAACTTGACAAATTCAAGCAGCTTCATCCTCCTATCGAATTACCAATTTCAGAAAAGCCTTATATCGTTAACCGCTATTACTATGGCGAAAGTGAGTTGCAAAAAGAAGTAAGATACTATCCCATTGTTCAGCTTATTATAATCGGGCTTTTTATAATAGTAACTATTGTTGCACAGCGCAGCAGCTACCAAAATACACAAAACCAGGTTTGGGCTGGGCTGGCGAAAGAAACGGCGCATCAATTAGGCACACCGGTAAGCAGTCTTGAAGGTTGGGTAGAAGTATTGAGAGACATACCGGGAAATGAAAATATGGTTGCAGAAATTGAGAAAGATGTTGATCGCCTTAAATTAGTAACTGACCGTTTTGGAAAAATTGGCAGCATACCCAAACTGGAAGAAAGAAACCTGGTAGAACAAATAACCAAAATGGTTGAATATATTAAAAAAAGAGCAAGCGGCAAAGTACAGTTTACTATTAACAGCAATGGCGAAACTAATATCCCGGGGATGGTTTCGCCACCGCTGTTTGACTGGGTGATGGAGAACCTTCTAAAAAATGCTTTGGATGCGATGGAAGGCAAAGGAAAGATTGATGTTGCCATTAAGGATGAAGCAGCCAGTGTTTTTATTGATGTAACCGATACCGGAAAAGGCATTAGCAGGAAGAATATATCAAAGGTTTTTAATCCAGGTTTCACTACAAAAAAACGTGGCTGGGGTTTGGGATTAACACTTACAAGGCGTATTGTTGAGCAATATCATCGGGGGCAAATATTTGTAAAAAATTCTGAGCCTGGTAAGGGCACTACGTTTAGGGTAGTGTTGAATAAGTAGATTCAATTATGAAAGTTCAATTTATCACACATCATAATTTTTATAATTGAACCAGCGTTACACATTTTCAATTAACAAACTTAATAATGAAAGGAAGGGACATTATCAAAAAAATTGAAAAAGATGGATGGTATTTAGTTAGAACAAGAGGAAGCCATAGACAGTACCATCATCCAACAAAAAAAGGAACCACAACGGTTTCAGGACATTTAAGTGATGACATACCAAAGGGACTTGAAAAAAGCATTCTAAAACAGGCTGGATTACAATAGAAGCCGTTAGAAGAGTCAAGAAAATTATTTAATTTTAAAAAAAAGAGGTATGGAATATTTAGTGGTAATAGAAAAAGCAGAAAATAATTATGGTGCCTACTCTCCTGACGTATTGGGCTGCATAGCTACCGCAAAAACAGTAGAAGAAACTCTTGCTTTAATGAAGGAGGCCTTAGAATTTCATTTAGAAGATTTAGAAGAATTTCCTGAAGCTAAGGGATTAAAATATCATCTTGCAAATGGGCTGGAGGCCGAATTAGCCGAAAGTGATTTAATAACCAGGATAAAAGTAGAACTTCCCGAACTGCATGAGGTTAAAAATTAAAAGTGTTAAGAACGCATGACCCATAGTTCATATCTTAATAGCACTATAAAATCCCTTGTTCCAACTCTTCATTTTACTACATTTGCTCTCCTCATGCGGAGGTGGCGAAATTGGTAGACGCACTACTTTGAGGTGGTAGCGCCGTAACTGGCGTGGGAGTTCGAATCTCCTCTTCCGCACAAAACCTTCTATAGTATTGTAGGAGGTTTTTTTATCTTCACATTAAATCCTCACCATGTCTTTTTCATCAGAATTCTTACCGAATATAATTAAGCGCTTTAAAGCGTATAAAGAATTAGCCGATAAAACTTTTGAACAATTAGAAGATAAAGATTTTTTCTACCAGCCCTCACTTGAAAGTAATAGCATAGCAATTATAATTCAACACATGTACGGCAATGCAATGAGCCGCTGGACAAACTTTTTAACTGAAGACGGAGAAAAAGAATGGAGAAAACGGGATGCTGAGTTTGAGGTGATGGACGTAAGGCGGAATGATTTGCTGTCTTTCTGGAACACAGGCTGGAGCCTGGTTTTCCAAACACTTGGCTCGCTTAAAGAAGAAGATTTAGATAAAACGATTTATATACGAGGCGAGCCGCATAAAGCATTTGATGCAATCCTTCGACAGTTAGCACATTACAGTTATCATGTAGGCCAGATAGTTTACCTGGGTAAGTTGCTCAGAAATCATGAATGGAAAAGTTTGAGCATTCCACGGGGGGAAAGTAACCAGTTTAACGATAAAATGAAAACCCGGTAATGTCTGCACTCGACCAATCTCCGGGAAGAACTGCAATAATCGATGGGAAAGAACATTTATTCTTTTCAGGCTACTCTTATTTAGGAATGAGCCACGTAACTGAGTTTGTTGAATTAGTAAAAGAGGGTATAGATAAATATGGAACCCTTTTTCCTTCGTCCCGTATTTCTAATACCCGTTTGCGAATTTTTGAACCAATTGAAGCCTTTCTTTCTCAGCTAACTTCTCAGGACGAAACCGTTATATATTCGTCAGGTTTTTTAGCTGGAAGAGCAGTAGTTGACCTGCTTTTTAAAATAAATGCGAAATGTTTTGCTGCCCCCGGTACACATGCAGCCGTAGGTATAACTGCTGAACAATTAATTGGAGATTGGCAACAACGTTTTATTGACCTTACCGAAAAAACGGCCCATGATGAATACGTACTTCTAACAGACTCTCTAAATCCGCTAACTGCAGCCATTAACGACTTCTCGTTTCTTATAAATATCTCGTCCAATAAAAAAATTACCTGTGTTATTGACGACTCGCATGGCGTTGGATTATTGGGAGAAAAAGGCGAAGGAATCAGTTCTTTATTACCAAAGCTTTCTAATATCGAATACATACTTACTTATAGTTTGTCAAAAGCATTTCATATCAATGGAGGAGCTATAAGTTGTAGTAAAAGATTTTCCGTGTTGTTAAGACAATCCCCTTTTTATACAGCCAGCACTTCTGTTTCGCCTTCGCTTTGTTATGCATTCATTAAAGGCCAAAATCTTTACAGTAAGCAAAGAAAAAAACTGCAGCAAAACCTAACATCTTTTCAGAACTTAGTATCTCAAATCCAACATATTTCTTTTCATCCGCAGCTACCGCTTTTTATTTTAACTGACGAATTTGACCAGGATTATTTTACTCCACACAACATAATAATTTCATCCTTTCCCTACCCTAACCCATCCGGAATAAAAATAAATAGAATTGTTTTAAATGCATTGCATACAAAAGAAGATATGGAAGCAATTGCTTCGGTAGTGGAAAAGAAAAATGGAGGACAACCATTGTCATCCTGATTTCATTTCAGGATCTCCTGTCGTGCTTGCTGAACATAAACCCACTATAAATTGTAACGTTAGCTACGAAATTTGAAATTTATAAACGGGATGGAAAGAGTCATACTTAGCGGATTGAGAAAGATACATATTATATATCTTTAAAAAAAGTTGCTTATATGTTATTGTTTTGCAGAATTACTTAATCGGCTTGTGCTGCAAAAGTGTTTCTTTAATTTTACGTAAATCTAATTTTTGTACTTACGGAGATCTATACAAGTAACGGGTAAAATTATAGTAATCCTACTGGCTTTAATCCTGCTGGTATGGTTGCTTATTCAAACTGAAACTGTACAAAATTGGGCAGTTAAAAAAGTCACTAAACGCCTTTCAAAAGATTTGCATACTGAAGTTAGTATTAAGCATGTAAGCCTTGAATTGTTCAACAGTATGAACCTTGAAGGTACACTTGTAAAAGACCGGCAAAAAGATACTCTGCTTTTTGCCGAAAAAGTGAAACTAAGAATCACCGACTGGTTTTTTTTGAAGGATGAACTGGTTTTAAAATATATCGGCTTAGAAGATGCTTATATAAATATTTATCGCAGAGATTCTGTATGGAACTACCAGTTTTTAGTTGATTACTTCTCGCCCACTAAACCAAAAACACAGAAAAAGAAAAGCACATTAAAATTCAATTTAAAAAGACTTGATTTTAAAAACATCGCTCTTGTACAAAACGATCTTTGGACAGGCAGGAGAATGGATATAAAGCTGGCTAACCTGCAACTTAATGCGGATGATATTAATATAGATGAAAATAAGATTGCGATAAACGAGCTTGATCTTGACAAACCTCTCTTCTCAATGGTAGATTTCGAGGGATTAAGGCCTGCAGTAATTAAGAAGAACAAAATAGCTGCGAATACCGGCTTGTATTTTAATGAAGGAGATCTGCAATTAACAGTTGCGCGGATAACTATTAAAAATGGCACATATAATAACGAGCGAAAAACTGACCGGGCTATCTACACAAACTTCGATCCGATGCATATTCGCTTCGACAGGATCAACGGAACCCTCACTAATGTCAGCTTTTTAAAAGATACTATTAAAGCTAATGCCGATCTTTCAGGTAAAGAGAGAAGCGGCTTTGAGCTGCGTAAATTAAAGACCAATTTTAGACTTACTCCGCAAATTATGGAGTTTGCAAGGCTTAACCTGGTAACTAAAGAAAGCCGCCTTCAAAATTATTATGCGATGAAGTTTACCGACTTCAATAAAGACTTCCAGGACTTTATACACAAGGTTACTTTGGAGGCAAAAATTACTAATTCAGAAATTGACAGCGACGACCTCGCCTTTTTTGCACCTGCTGCCAGAACATGGAAAAAAAGAATAAGCATTTCAGGCAATGCCAAAGGAACCGTTGATAATATCTCTGCTAAAAATCTGTTTGTTCGTGCAGGTAGCAATACAACTGTAAGCGGCAATCTTACGATGGTTGGCTTGCCCGATATAAATAAAACATTCATCAACTTTCAATCGGGCAATCTTCAAACTACTTACAGAGATGCTGCACTTTTTGTTCCTGCAATTACAAAAGTAGAGGTGCCTTCCATTGCAAGTCTCGGCAATGTAAAGTTTAAAGGCAATTTCAAAGGCACTATTTCAAAGTTTACTACTGAAGGAAATTTAAGCACTAACCTCGGCGCTTTAAATGCAAACGTAGCCATGCAAATTCCTGCAAAAGGTTCCCCCATTTATAGCGGCCATTTGGTTACTCCAAGGTTTAACATAGGAAAATTTCTTGTTATAAAAGATTTGGGCAATGTGTCGTTCGACGGAACGATTAAAGGAACCGGTGTGGATTTAAATACTTTGAGAACCAGTGTTACAGGAAAGATTGGCGAACTAACCTACAGGGATTACACTTATAAGAACATTAATGTAGAAGGAACTTTTCAACGCAAACAATTTGATGGATCGGTTAAAATAGACGATGAAAATATTGACTTTGTTACCACCGTAAAAATAGACTTCAGGGGCGCCCAGCCAAGTTTTAATGTTTTGGGTGATCTTGCTAAAAGCAATTTTCAAAATCTCAAATTAACTAACCACCGGCTGGAGCTAAGCGGGTTATTCGATCTCAACTTCTCCGGTAAAAACATTGACCAGTTTCTTGGTTCAGTGAAAGTGTATAATGCAAATCTTTTGCAGGACAGTGTGAGACTCGAATTCGATTCATTAAGCCTGCAGTCAAGGTTTGAGCAGGGCCGCCGATTACTTTCGCTAAGCAGTAACGAATTCGAGGCTTCAATTGATGGTGTGTATAATATACTCGATCTGCCTGTCAGCTTCCAGGTATTCTTACATAAATATTATCCTGCTTATATTAACGAGCCTAAACGAAGTGCTAAGAACCAGAAATTCACCTTTGCTTTAAATACTAAAAATATAGAAGGTTATACTCACCTGTTAGATAAAAATCTTACAGGCTTTAGCAACAGTACAATCACCGGCACTATTAATACTATCGATACTGTATTTGAATTAAAGGCAGATGTTCCTGCTTTTAATTACAAGCAATATAAGTTTAATAATATTGCATTTACAGGCAAAGGAAACCTCGATGAACTGCAGTTGAACGGGGATATTGCTAACATTTTTATAGCCGACAGTACAAGTTTCCCCAATACCAAAATCAGTATTCTTTCCCGTACCGATCATTCGCAGGTAAGTATAAAAACGAAAGCAAATTATACTTTAAACGAGCTCAACTTAAATGCAGAATTAACTACACTTATTGATGGTGTAAAGGTTCGTTTCAATCCCTCCGATTTTGTTATTAACGATAAGCGGTGGGTACTTGAAAAGGAAGGAGAGATAGTGGTGAGAAGGAGATTTGTATCAGCAGATAATATACGTTTTACACAAGGAGACCAGGTAATTGCAGTTCAAACTACATACGATACTGAATTCGATAAAAGCAACCTGGCGGTAAAACTTCAGAATATAAATATTGGAGACTTTTCTCCTTTTATTACTAAAAATCCACGGTTAGAAGGCATTGCTTCCGGTGATTTAGTATTGCGTGACTTCTATGGTAAGTTTAATATTGATGCAAATTTAAAGGCCGACCAGTTCCGGCTTGATAACGATTCAATTGGTGTTGTTTTATTAACTGGTAATTACAATAGCACAAATGGAAAAGTAACTTTTAATGCCAATTCTGAAAACGAGTTATACAATTTTCTTGCAAGGGGAAGCTACGACCTTAGAGACACTTTAGGCCGTCCTTTACTTACTTCTATAAAGCTTAATAATACAAAGGTCAATATTGTCAATAAATTTTTAAGCAGCATATTTTCAGATATTGAAGGGCTTGCTACCGGAGAACTGAACATTAATGGAAACCCCTCGAGACCCGATTTGCTGGGCCAGGTCAAATTAAGGGATGGAGCTCTAACTGTCAACTTCACTAAAGTTCGTTACAATATTGACTCTGCAAATTTTACTTTCGGCGAAGGCCTGATAGATTTTGGCACTTTTCGAATAAAAGATAAGCTTGGCAACACTGGTATAGCTTCAGGTAAATTATACCAGCGTGGTTTTAAAAACATGCGCTATGATTTTGATATCAACACGCAGAAGTTGCTTTTGATAGATACCAAATCAAACGATAACCCACAGTTCTATGGAACTGCTATCGGAAAAGCTAATGTTACTTTAACCGGGCCCCAGGAAAATATGCATCTCGGTATTACAGCAGAACCTGTTGATAGTTCTCACATGTACATACCTACAACCAATACCCGCGAAACCGGGCAAACCAGCTTTATCGTATTTAAACAATACGGCACCGAAATGAAAGAAAGGACTGAAACTAGCAGTACCAACGTGGCCGTTGATCTTGATCTAACTGCCAATCCTTTAGCTAAAATTGATGTGATTTTGGATGCAATCACTGGTGACATTATAAAAGCTAATGGAAATGGACGGCTTCGTATACATGCCGGAACTACAGATGCTTTCACTATTAAAGGACGTTACGAAATAGCCAAGGGAAGCTATGATTTCAACTTTCAGTCGTTTATAAAAAAGCCGTTTACCGTAAGAGAAGATGCTGTTAATTATATTGAATGGAATGGTGATCCCTTCAATGCAAAGTTGCAGTTGGAAGCGTTATATGTGGCAGAGAATGTACGTTTAAATGATCTTGTTGGCAACCAAAATATTGGAGGTGTTGTTCAGGGATATAAAGGAGATGTTTATGTTGTGGCAAGTATTACCGAGAGCCTTCAGAAACCGAGCATAAAATTTCATCTTGATTTTCCTGCTTACAGCCAGGTTAAGAGTAATGAAACGTTTACGCAGTTTTTAAACAAGCTGCAACAGGATGATAATGAAATGCTGAAGCAGGTTACCTACCTCATCGTTTTTGGCTCTTTTGCACCCTATGGCGAAGGCCGCAATATAGCCTCAAACGTTACAACGCTTGGTGTAAATACAATTTCTGAATTGATTTCGAAGCAGGTAAATAATGTTGTCTCAAACATATTATACCGCATAACGGGCGACAGAAGTTTGCAGTTTGACGTGAGCACATCAGTTTATAACAGCAGCAGCCTCTTTAGTGGAAACGTTACTGCCGTTAACAGTATCGATCGCCAGCAGGTTAATTTTAAATTAGGTAAGAGCTTGTTTAATAATAAAGTTATTGTAACATTCGGCGGCGATCTTGACTTTAGAATGGGAAGTAATACAGTTTCGTCGCAGCAATTAGGAAACCTTCAATGGCTGCCTGATCTGACTGTTGAAGTTATTTTATCCAAAGACAAAAAAGTGCGTGCTATAGTTTTCAGCCGCAACGACCTCGATATTTCCACAACAGCCGTTGGCCGTCGCAACAGGCAGGGAGCAAGTATTTCTTATCGTTCAGATTTTGATAATTTATTTGGTTCGAAGAAGGAGAAGAAAGAAGAGCCGCAATCTGTAATATTTAAATCCCAACCTGCAAGTCTCACAAAAGAGGATAGGGAATAAAGGATTACAGGAATTTTGATATGGATTACACGGATTTAAAGGATTGTGGGAAGTTGAGAATTTTTTAATCATCTGTGTTGCCAGCAGTCTTCTAATTTAAGTGGTTCCATGCTATTTAATAAAAAACGATTTACGTATCTTGATATAAATCAAAGAACTCTTATATCCGCAGAATGTGTGTAATTTATAAGGCCTACATCCCGCCACCAAAAGTCCGTGTAATCCTTTAAATCCGTATAATCTGTGATTCTAATCCGTGTAATCCATTAAATTAAAATAATCTGTGATCATAGGCGGCAAATTGGTAGATATAATCAATGAAAGAATTTATCCCGCACAGCTTAAAGTTGAAAATGGTGTAATCACTGCAATTGAAGAAATGCCAGATGCAGATGAAGCTGCCCATTTTATACTTCCAGGTTTTATCGATAGCCACGTACATATTGAAAGCAGCATGCTTGTACCCAGCGAGTTTGCAAAATTAGCTGTAGTGCATGGAACGGTTGCAACGGTAAGCGATCCCCATGAAATAGCAAATGTTTGCGGAATGGAAGGAGTTGAATATATGATCGATAATGGCAGGCAGGTTCCTTTCAAATTTAGTTTCGGCGCTCCCAGTTGTGTGCCTGCAACCACTTTTGAAACTGCCGGTGCTGCACTCAACTCAACAGAGGTTGAAGAGCTTTTACAACGCAATGAGATAAAGTATCTGAGCGAGATGATGAATTTTCCGGGAGTGCTTTTTAAAGATGTTGAAGTGATGAAAAAAATAGCTGCTGCCCATAAAGTAGATAAGCCTGTTGACGGGCATGCACCCGGATTAAGAGGAGCGCAGGCTGAACAATATATTAAAGCAGGAATTAGTACAGATCACGAATGCTTTACAGCCGAAGAGGCTTTGGATAAGCTTAGGTATGGAATGAAAATTCTTATTAGAGAAGGCAGCGCTGCAAAGAATTTTGATGCATTGGTTCATCTACTTAATGACCACTCAGCTTTAATGATGTTTTGCAGTGATGATAAACATCCCGACAGTTTGGTTGATGGACATATTAATCAACTTTGTGCCAGGGCTGTTGCAAAAGGCATTGATGTATTTAAGGTTTTAAGAGCAGCTTGTATAAATCCTGTTTTGCATTATAAGCTGGATGTTGGATTGCTCCGTGTGGGCGATCCTGCTGATTTTATAATCGCTGAAAATCTTACCGGTTTTAAAATTATTAAAACATATATAGACGGACAGTTGGTACACAAAAACGGTGTAAGCAAGCTTGAACCGGTTGAAGTAAGTGTTATTAATCAATTTGATTGTTATCCTAAAACACCTGAAGACTTTGCAGTTAAAAGTACTCTCTCTGCAAACAAAACTATTTGCGTGATCGAAGCCTTGGATGGTCAATTAATCACTAATAAACTGACCGTACCCGTATCATTTTTAAAACTAAAAGGAGATTATTTACAAAGTAATCCTGCTGAAGATATTTTAAAGATTGCCGTGGTTAATCGTTTTCAAAAAGATTCATTTGTACAAACAGCATGGGTAAAAAACTTTGGCTTAAAACATGGTGCTATTGCCTCTTCAGTTGCCCACGACAGCCATAATATTATTGCCGTGGGAGCAGATGATGAAAATTTATGCAAAGCAGTAAATCTTGTAATAAAAGCGCGGGGGGGTGTAAGCTGTGTAAGCAATAATGAAAGCTTAGTTTTAGGCTTACCTGTGGCAGGATTAATGAGCAACCTCAATGGTTACAAAGTGGCTAAACAATACACTGCAAT
>MWYU01000693.1 GCA_002050375.1 Chitinophagales bacterium 62-2 | reverse complement strand
GCGTCAGATGTGTATAAGAGACAGCACTAGGACATTGCATTATAGCCTCTCTCAATACCTGTTCCGGTATCATCCATAAGATCGTATTCGGTAGAGTTAAGTTCGTCAGCGAAAGCGTCATCTTCTGATGTTAAATAAATTGCTATACCCAAAACAACCCCTGCAATTGCTGCAAACAGAAATAAATTCTTCATAATAATTATTTTATAGTTTGTTGTTCACGTGCAATTCATATACCAAGGCATTAGCTTAGTTATTGGTCTGCAAATTGAAAGCATTCCAAAAAAGATGCAATGCCCGAAGGTCCGTCAATCGTTATTTTAAAAGAGCTCGTACAATCTTTTAAAGGTAAAAAGGTGCTTGAAGTGGACGGCAACAGTAAGCAGGACATACAAAGAATAGCAGGCAAAAAAATTATTGATTTTAAAAGTTGGGGCAAACACTTCCTCATTTGTTTTAAAAACTTTTCTGTTCGCATTCATTTTATGTTATTTGGTTCTTACAGAATTAATGAACATAAAGAAACAAAGGCAAGACTTTCACTTCGATTTAAAGAAGGAGAAATTAATTTTTATACGTGTTCGGTTCAGTTTATAGAAGAAGACGTAAACGAAATTTATGACTGGACAGCAGATGTAATGAATGATCATTGGGACAGGCAAAAGGCTTTGAACAAATTGAAAATTTGCCCCGACACTTTAGCATGCGACGCTCTGTTGGATCAAAACATTTTTGCCGGAGTTGGCAACATTATTAAGAATGAAGTTTTGTTTCGTATATATGTTCACCCCGAAAGCAATGTCGGCGCGCTGCCTGAAAAACAGTTGGATCTATTAGTTGACCAGGCAAGAATATACAGCTTTGATTTTTTTGAATGGAAGAAAAAATATGTATTAAAAAAACATTGGCTGGCGCATACCAAAAAAACCTGTCCAAGATGCCACATTCCCTTTACAAAGAAGTATGCCGGCAAAACAAAGCGGCGATCTTTCTTCTGTACCAATTGCCAGGTATTATATAGAAATAACTAACCGGATACCTTTGAATATAATTGAGTGGTATTAAGCATTCTCAAAAAAACGATTGGAAAAGCAATGGTTATTTTTAATGCTTTCTACTTCATTATCAATGCACGCTGTCACGGCTACTTTTCGAACTGCTGCCACTGCCTGACGCACCCGAAGTTCCTGATCTGCCTGTAGTTGTTGAACCACCCATCGTGCCTGATGTAGCATCCATCGAAGTATCCATTCTCGAACCTCCTGAGGTATCGCCTGTTGTAGGGCCGGGAGGTGTATTTGTAATCGTTCCTTCTGTATTTGCATTTCTTGCCGAGTCTGTATTATTGTTAACATTATCCTCAGGATTAGTGCAGGCAACCCCTAAAAATAAAAGGCTAAGCAGCATTATTTTCTTCATGATTTACAATTGTGGTTTACGATTATGTTACAGCTACTGTATTGCAATCTTTTGGCCATTAGTATTTCTGCCCTTAAAAATCACTTGTTCAAATATTTCTACATCCGCACTTAGGAATAATGAAATTAAAACTGTGATGATCTTACCCTTGTATTCCGGGTGAGCCCTGTTAAAGATGGCCTGGTATTTTTCTTCCTTGTTACCCAACATATCTTACAATTGTATGTTGACTATTATTAAAAAGTACAACATGGCTACTTCTTATATCGACAATCAAAAATTAAGGCAGTTGTCCTTTTTCATTTTCCTCGTTTTCATGTTTATCTTTTTGTTTTTACAGATGTCGGCATTTCTGCCGGCATTTTTAGGAGCCATTACTTTCTACATGATCCTAAGAAAGGCCATGGATTATTTAGTACTTAAGAGAAAATGGAAAAAAGGCTGGGCAGCCGCTTTATTATTATTGATCTCCTTTCTGGTCGTAATTGTTCCAATAGCTTTTACGATCAATATTCTTTCGAGCCGGATTGCTGAGGCAATTAAACATTCTAACAGCATTGTAAATACAATTACAACTTTTATAAGAGGCCTCGAACAACGTTTTCATATTTCGTTGATGAGTGGTGATAATGCAAACAGCATCAGTGGTACCGTTGCTAAATCGCTTACAGGTATTTTAAGTGCAACCTTCAATTCGCTCACATCAGTACTTATTATGTATTTCATTTTGTACTTTATGCTGGTAGGTAAAAAAGACCTGGAGAAGTGGTTGTACGATTTTATACCTCTTAAGGACGAGAATGTTAACCTTGTAGGCAAAGAAATGAGAAACCTTGTTATTTCAAATGCGATAGGAATACCGCTGGTTGCAATTTTACAAGGTATAGTTGGCCTTATCTGGTATTTGATTATAGGAGTTGACGATGTTTGGTTTTGGTTCATTTTTACCTGTATTGCTTCTATGTTACCATTTGTAGGTGCAGCTTTAGCTTACGTGCCTTTAAGTATTGTATTGTTTGCCGCACAAAAAAACTGGCAGGCTATATCAATGCTAATTTATGGTTTTGGTGTTATCGGTACAGTGGATAATATTTTCAGGTTTACCCTCCAAAAGAAGATGGGTAATGTGCATCCTCTCATAACAGTATTTGGCGTTGTTATAGGTATTAGTTTGTTTGGTTTTATAGGTCTCATCTTTGGGCCTATTCTCATTTCGATGTTTATATTGTTGGTGAAAATTTATATGAACGAATTTATAGAGCGAAAAAAACCTGCTGATACTCAATTAGAAGTGTAGAGCTATCTTCTCATTTTGGGATTCATTAACGGTTGCTAACATTAATTTCAGTATTTTAGCATACACTTTCTCCTATAGTTACAGTTGTTATATGCCTACAGAAACAGTAAGATTTAGAACAGGTTTTTTAGCTGCACTTATGATTGTTTGTGCTTATGCGGCTGCTGAAACAGGAAAGACCGGATTTACTGATGATAAAAATCGTCCCTCGCTATTTTCTAGTTCGTCTAACACGCCTGTAATAAAACGCCTTTCTGACTCTATCTATAATTTAATTGGCCTCAGTAAATATGGTTTAAACAAGGAAGTTTTTTTTAAAGCCTATAAAGGTTATCGCTACCTCTTAAGCCAGGGATCGCTCTCTAACAAGAACTTACTTACCATCTGTGATTACAGCCAAAGCAGCCGGAAGAAAAGGCTATACGTGATTGATGTTATTAACAGCCGCCTTTTATTTAACACCTATGTTTCGCACGGCACAAATAGCGGGGGTGAATTTGCAACCAGTTTTTCAAACCTTCCAAGCTCTAATAAGAGCAGTTTAGGTTTTATGGTTACGGCTGAAACCTATTTAGGAATAGCAGGTTATAGCATGCGCCTTAATGGGATGGAATCCGGAATTAATGATTTCGTTCGAAGCAGGGATATTGTTCTGCATGGATCCAGGTTTGTGAATGAGGCAATAATGAGCGCAAGAGGAAGGATAGGTAACAGTTATGGCTGCCCTGCTGTGCCTTTAGGAATACATGAAAATATAATTGATGCTATAAAAGGTGGAAGCTGTTTCTATATATATAATCCTGATACCTGGTATAGTCATACTTCGCGGATTATAAATTCAAAATTCGATTTGAATCCTTCCCCTGTTGTTACAGAAAACACCGCAGGTCCGGCGGCAGTAGAAACTTCTGAAAATACAACTGTAACTTCTCCAGTTACTAATGGTTAGCAGTAAGCTGATCAGTAAATGATAGGCAGCATTACATAATTATCCAAAAGGCAATTATCTGGCTTAATACCGCTATAGTTACTCCTGCGTAAACTTCCACCGGGTGATGATCTGATACAACTAATCTTGACGTACAAACAATCCCTGCAATAAGAGTAGTTATTGATATTGCCATTCCCATTGGTTCAGAAGTTATCGTGGCAAGCAGAATCATAAAACCTACCGCTCCGCCAACCCCTAATCCATGCAGACTGATTTTGAAATAATTATTAGCTATTAAAGCAGCACCAGATGCAAGGAAAATACCTAAAAATAAAAAAACCATAGGCGAAGGAGTACCCTCTAAATTGCGTGCTACCCAAAAAGCCCAGAAGAAAAAAATGTTAGACGAAACAAAGGGGATTATCCTTTCTTTTTGCGTTTGCAAATAAATAGACTCAATAAAATTCAATCTCCACAGCAGAAAAACAGTTATAGCAGGAAAAAATACGGTAATAACAAAAACAGATAAAAGCCTTATGAATTTTTGTTTAGGATCGTAAGCAGCAAATAAATATGGATGAATATAAATAAGATAAGCCGTTAAATAAACCGGGATGAATAACGGATGAAAAACATAGGAAATAATTTTTGCAATAATTTTTAAAGCCTTAGGTTGAGGAAGGGGATAAGCAATTGAACTATCTATATTATGCGGCGACATATATTACAATTGCTTTCGAAGGCGTGCTACCGGCAGATTTAATTGTTCGCGATATTTTGCCACCGTTCTTCGAGCAATGTTATAACCCTTTTCCTGCAGCATATCGGTTAGCTGTTCGTCGCTTAAGGGCTTGTGTTTGTCTTCGGCTTCAATAAGGTTACTTAGTATTTTTTTCACCTCACGGGTACTTACTTCTTCACCGGTGTCAGTGCTTAGAGATTCACTAAAGAAGAATTTAAGGCGGTAAGTTCCAAACTCGGTTTGTACAAATTTACTATTGGCAACACGGCTTACGGTACTAATATCAAGGCCTGTCATCTCTGCAATGTCTTTTAAGATCATTGGCTTTAAGGTTGTTTCATCACCTGTAAGAAAAAACTCCTTCTGGTAGTTTAGAATGCTTTGCATTGTGCCAATCAAGGTTTGCTGGCGTTGCTTTATCATATCTATAAACCATTTTGCCGAGTCTATTTTTTGCTTAATAAAAAGAACAGCTTCTTTTTGCCTTTTGTCTTTTTTACTTCCTTTCTCATAATCCTTAATCATGTCTCTATAACCTTCACTTATTCTGAGGTCAGGCGCATTCTTACTGTTAAGCGTTAGTTCAAGAATACCTGCGTTATTATAAATAAAGAAGTCGGGAACAACATAACTTTCTGCTTTGTTCACCTCGCCTAAATTGCCACCGGGCTTTGGATTAAGTTTGATGATCTGGTTGATAACAGCCTTTAAATTTTCATCTGTAAGTGAAAGACCCCGCTGAATTTTTTCGTAATGCTTCTTTGTAAACTCGTCAAAGTATTTCTCTAAAACCTGCATCGCGATTTCAACCTCCTTACCTTCCCGAAGTTTTCGCTGAAGCTGCAGAATAAGACATTCTTTAAGATCTCTTGCACAGATACCCGGAGGATCAAACTGCTGTATTTTTTTAATCAGGCCTTCGATCTCCGTTTCTGTAACTGCAACGTTTTGCCGAAAGGCAAGGTCATCTGCAATAGACGAAATCTCCCGTCTAAGATATCCGTCATCATCAATGCTGCCAACGATTTGTTCCGCAATTTTTTGAGTGCGGTCGTCCAGTTCCATCATGCCTAACTGGGTAAGCAGCACTTCATGAAAACTTGTTTCTACCCGAACCGGAATCACTTTCCCTTCATCCATTTCAGGATAGTTCTCATCCCTTAATTTATAATCGCCTACTTCATCATCCCCTTCCGATACATACTCGCTTAAATCTATATTGTCGTATTCGTCGGTTGCCGCCTCTGCTTCGTAATCGTCGTCGGTTTCACTTTTAAATTCATCAGTATTATCAAATTCATCATGACCATCTTCGCCTTCTTCAAGCGCCGGATTTTCTTCCAGTTCTTCCTTAATACGCTCTTCGAGGTTTGCAGTAGGAACCTGCAGCAATTTCATTAACTGAATTTGCTGGGGTGATAGTTTTTGTAATAGCTTTTGTTGTATTGATTGACTTAATGACATTTTTCACTCTTCATCTAAGAATGCGAAAGTCGCAAATAAGATGTTTTAATTTTGCCAAATCTTATGCATACACCTTTTAATGAAAGCTTTTGCACTTTGAGGTAAAATTACATACAAAACCATGCAACATGAGGACTTGTAAAATTTGTTTATTAATTAATTTATTTGTATGTACGCGCCCGCTCTTTCTCAAGACCGTCCCTCATATTAATTAGAACAGGAAGCTAACAGAATATCTATACCTGGAGTGTAAGAAGTTGCGGGCAAAGTGCAATCCATTATGAAAAAGATAACACCGTAATGTGGCACCATTGTGAGGAACATTACAAAGGTGAAGTATTAATGCTTGTGTCAGGCAACAGATTTGCTTCTGACTTTTTTTTCCTTGGCTTACTTCTTTTATTAATTACTGCTTTAAAAAATTGAATTAAAGAATCGGCATTATAATCAAAAGTAAAAAGGTGCTGTTGTTGCCAAACATTGTTTCTCAATTCTGCCATCAGTTGACGGTCTCTCATTAGCTTTCCTAACTCTGCCATGTCTGTAAAACATAAGCCAATTTTTAATCTTTTTACCAGTGACTGCGTTGCAACAATATGGCCGGTATTATCTTTTTGTAACATTGGAACACCGGATAAGGCGAGCGTTGCCATTCGTGCAGGAACAT
This sequence comes from Chitinophagales bacterium 62-2, assembly GCA_002050375.1. Taxonomy (GTDB): domain Bacteria; phylum Bacteroidota; class Bacteroidia; order Chitinophagales; family Chitinophagaceae; genus Segetibacter. Next base: position 7,171 of record MWYU01000693.1, on the reverse strand, counting down.
TCAAATCATCCCAATTGGCTCTTCTTAGTTCGCCATTGTTTTCACTTTGAAAAAAGTGCAGCCAGCCGGCGTCATACTTCGAAAACTCCTTCACCCAATTTTCCTGGTCAACATTAGGATGAATGTGAAGATAGCCAGGTGCCATTCTATTTGTTTTTTCTATCCATTCTTTCCATTGCCCCTGGGTGAAGTCTCCATAGAAGTGCAGGTGTATTTTTTGTTCAGCAAGTTCAACCACATTATGCGGATGCAAACCAATTGGCCTGCCGGGAACTACCGTGTGAAATTCTCCATCATTCCTGTCTGATAACAATGCTGACCGCTCTTGTTGAAACCAATCTTTTTTCGGCAAATCTCCATCCATCACAAAGTCTAAGGAGTTTTTCCCCTTGCTTAAAAATTCATCAAACCACCACTTCATTTCTTCACTCGTATATATTCTTCCATCTGCTTTTTCGTACAACTCAATCAATTCATTCCATGTACCTTTTTCAAGACATATAAATGGACCTTCTTTAAAATGCCAGACGAAAGGAATACCAAGATCAGCCTTTAAAACCTTGTGCGCAATGGGAACGGCCTGCCAGTTCAATAGAGCATAAATAACATCGGGCTTTATTTTTTTTATTTCCTTCTTCCAGTTTTTTGCAGATATATCTTCCACATGGCCGAACGGCAACGGGCCAACATAGTTGTACCAGTAAGGCTGCTCCATCCACAAGCCGTATAACTTATGACCTTTCTCTTCCAACGCCAATATACGTTCGGCATTATAAGCCAGCTCGCCAACCAGCAAAATTTTTAAACCCTTTTTCTTTGTTGGAGTAGAAGGCCGTTCCCTGTAAGAAGAGTAACGGTTAACTTCATCCATAAAGTTGCCTTTGGTTGTATGATATCTTAAAGGCTCTTTGATTTCATAATAGGAACGGAAGGTATTGATACCGCCGACAGGTTCCTGCATAATCTTATATCGTTGGTCGGGGTGATCAACCCACTCACAAGTAAGTTGGGCAGTATGTACGGTTTCGCCACTTAGCTTACTCCAGAATAAATGATTTAAGTCATCGCTTTCAAGCTCCTTTCTTTCGGTCCAAAGCTCCCCGGTTTTTTTATGCATTGCCTGCACCAATTGAAGCCATTGATCATTAACTATTCCATCAGCAGTTCTGTTATAATGATGGCGAACAGATGAATAAGCTACAACTGCATTTGTGTTTTGCAACAAGGCTTCGTACAGCGATTGCAAATGATTTTTATACATCACATCATCCGATGGAAGATAAGCTATATAAGCAGCATTGGCTTTAGCTATGCCTAAATTTAGTGAAGCTCCTAAACCTGCATTACGCTTGTTTTGATAGTACCTTACTCTTTCATCAAGCAGGTACTCTTCAAGAATATCTTCTGTATTATCAGTAGACCCGTCATTGATAATGATCAATTCCCAATTACTAAAAGACTGACCATGTAAAGATGCAATAGCTCTGCGTATAAATTTAGCCTGGTTATAAGTTGGCATTATTACCGAAACCGCCGGCTCAATTACTTTCTCACTTGTTATGCTCATTTTCTTATAGCGTTAAATTTCTAAAAATTCAGGTGCATTGACTTTTCTGTCAGGCACTGTTGTTTCTAATTCCTGGTGATACACTCCGCTTGGTATAATACCACATCCGCCGTATTTTTTCATTACACGTAGCTGTGCCAATACATCTTCGCCGCAATGTTGTTCGGGCAGATCTTTCCAAAAGGAGAAGCCTCCTACATAGCGAAGTTTTTCAGTATTGTACATTACACATCCGCCTACCCATGCTACTTTATATGGAATAGGGTTATCTGCTGTGGCGTTAAATTTCTTCTCTACGTGAAATGGATTTGCTGCATTGTGTAAACGGTATCTTTCCCATTGCTTGCTTTTTGGAATAATGCTTTCAGGAGTTATCTCGCCATCCCAAAATTCAATGTCCTGCTGATGGGGACGAACATCATGCTGATAACTCAACCCTATGACTGCACAACCAACAAAACCTATGTTTTTTGTTTCAAGTATCTGCTTCATGTTTCTGACTACGTAAGCATCGAGAATAAGATCATCATCTATAAAAAGACTGTAAGGTGAAGTGGATCGGTCGAGCAAGAACTGGCGTTGTTGCGCCATACCTTTTGGTGGCAGGTTGCGTAAGATGGTAACATTAGTACCGCGGTTTTCGAACAACCTTTTGATTGTTTGAATAGAATTGTCGTTAGTTAATTCATCTTCGGGAGATTGGTCGGAGATCACAATGTCGAAGTTGGTTTCTATCTGATAATAGAGGCTTGTTAATGTAACGGCCAGGGCTTTTAATCTTTTATAAGTTGGGATGAGAATATGTATGTCTTTTAAGCCCCCAGCCCCTAAAGGGGAGTTAGCATTAGTCGTTTGCATAAAATAACTTTTTCCTGTTCATCTTTTTGAACCACTAATTCTTTTTTACCACTAAGGCACGAAGGGCACAAAGTTTCACAAAGAGAATTGTAGTCTGCTAACCTATCTTCCCATAAATCACGGGTTACACGAATTTTTTAAACACTTTCGATAGCTATCAGAAGGCTCGAAGGGCACTGAGTTTCACAAAGAAGATCGGCACTGTAAAAAACAACTTCCTGTTAATCCTATAAATCCTTTAAATCATGGTTTAAACAGATTGCGTTTTCATTTCCCATACCAATGCACTTGCTCCTAAGATAGCGGCATCAGCTTCTTTTAATTCGCTTAGTACAAGTTTTACTTTATCTCTAAAAATAGGAAGCAAATTCTTTTCCATGTGTTCCTTAGTTGGTTTTATAATAAGGCTGCCTGCTTTTATTACACCCCCAAATAATATAATAGCTTCAGGTGAAGAAAACATAACAAAGTTGGCTAAGGCTTCTCCCAATATTTGTCCTGTAAACCTGTAAACTTCCTGCGCAATTTCATCGCCTTGTTTTGCACAATCGAATACAAGTTTTGCGTCTATTTTTCCAGGTTTATGTTTACGTAACAAGCTTTCTTTATCTGTTTGCTGCAACATTTCACGGGCAGTTAAAGTAATACCTGTTGCAGATGCATAACTTTCTAACGATCCCCGCGCTCCTGTGCCGGCATGTTCACGACCGCCAGGTCTTATTATTGTATGACCCAATTCGCCTGCAAAACCATCATGGCCATAAATAAGTTGCCCATTTGCTACAATGCCACTTCCAACACCTGTTCCTAAGGTGATCATTATAAAATCTCTCATCCCTCTTGCGGCGCCATACATCATTTCTCCAACTGCAGCAGCATTAGCATCGTTGGTTAAAGAACAGGGTAAATTAAATTTATCTGATACAAGTTTAGCAAGGGGTATAATTCCTTCCCAGGGTAAATTGGGAGCATATTCAATAGTGCCGCTATATATGTTGCCATTAGGTGCACCAACGCCAATACCCCGTATTTTTTCTTCTCCAACTTCATCTATCAATGGCTTTAATACCCTGCACAGATCTTCTACAAAGTCTTCTACCTTGTCATATTCATTTGTACGTATATCGCTGCCTCTGTTCGAAATATCTCCGCGATGATTCACGAGTCCGTACTTAGTACCGGTGCCGCCAATATCAATACCTATGGCATATTGGTCTAATCGTTTAGTCATTATTAATGTGCTTTTTTAAGATCGGTTTCTGTAATTACATCGTAGTCAATTCCCTGACTTTTTAAAACAGACTTTGCTTTAACTGCATAAAAAGCAAGGTAAGCAAAACACAGTACACCCACTATGTACGACATCTGTATTCCTAACAAATGATCTTCAGCGAGGTAGCCTTGCAGAAGGCTTATAAATCCACCGCCCATAATCATCATAATAAGCAGGCTTGATCCTTCGTTGGTATGCTTTCCTAAACCCGCAACGGCAAGTGTAAAAATACAGGGCCATAAAGTGGAGCAAAATAAACCAACACTAATAAATGCATAAACGCTTGTCATTCCACTGGTAAACATTCCTATTAATAAGGCAATAATCCCCATGGCAGAAAAAAGGAGTAATTGCCTTGCAGGATTGCCCTTGCTTAAAATGTCGCCAATTATCATAGCTACAATTACGACAGCATAAATATAAAAAGGAGTAAGATCGTGATTGGCAATTTTATTAACTAAAAGAAACACACCAAAGGCAAGGTAAGGCATTACAAATTTTAAGATTTGGAGCGTGCCTTTTGATACGTCAAAAACACCTACTGAACCCGTCCAGCGGCCAATCATTAAACTTGCCCAATATAAAGATATGTAGGGAGCTATGCTTTCAGTTGGCATGTTTACTTTCTGCTTCATAAATTCAGGTAAATTACTGGCGGTAGAAACCTCAACACCTACATATACAAATATTCCAATCATACCCATTACTAATTGAGTATAATTAAGGGCTGATTTTTTTACTGGTCCTGCATGTTCTTGTTCTGCATAAGAAACATCGGTAGGAGAACTTATGGCGGTATCTTCTTCCAGTTCAATTTTATTTGGCAGGGAAGAGAATTTAAAAATGACAGCAACAATAAGAAAAGCTGCACCCAGTATTAGATAAGGCGTTTTTACAGCGCTAATGCTCGCAATGTTTTTCGATCCGTCAACAGATAGTGCGCCGAAAATGGCAAAGCTTACGATCAGGGGGCCGATGGTAGTTCCAAAGTTATTTACACCGCCCGCCATACTTAACCGTTGCGATCCTTTTTTTGGATCGCCAATTACAATAGCAAGCGGGTTGGCAGCAGTTTGCTGCAACGAAAAGCCGAGACCTACAATAAACAAACCCGTGATCATCAATAGAAATGAAGATGTTTCAGCAGCAGGATAAAATAGCAAAGTTCCCAAGGCTGAGATAACAAGCCCAAGTGCGATACCGTTTTTGTAACCCATCTGGTTTAATATATCGCCGCCACGTGCTTTTGAAATTGCGAAATAGATTATAGAGCCAACAGTGTAAGCAAAATAAAATGCAAAAGAAACCATTTGCGATTGCCATTGCTGAAGGTGTAATTCTTCTTTAAATACCGGAATAAGAATATCGTTGCTTGCAGCAACAAAACCCCAGAAAAAAAATACAGAAATGAGCGTTCCAAATTGAGGCCAGTTGGTTTTTTGGTTCATATCAATCGTTTTGCAGTGCTATAAATGGCGATGAAAATAAATACATTTTGCCACTCATATTTAGTTATTTCAAAAACATGATTACGGCAAATACTACTTTTTTCAAAAATAAATAAGGATATATGGACGAAAATAAAAAACCTTCCTATCTTGACTTCCAATTATTTAAACACTGCCAAAACCGAAATGGAAATAATTCACGTAAGCGCAGAGTGTTATCCTGTTGCTAAAGCCGGTGGTTTAGGGGATGTAGTAGGAGCTCTTCCAAAATACCAGAATAAGATGGGGCATGTGGCAAAAGTTGTGATGCCCATGTACAGAACAAAGTTTTTACACGACAATGAATGGGATGTTCATGCAAAAGGATCGAGACACTTGGGAGGAAGACCTTTTGATTATACAATTATTAAAGAGCGACATAATAAGCTCGGTTTTGATCTTTACCTCGTGGATATTTATGGCCTGCTCGATAGGGAAAAGGTTTATGGTTACGATGATGATGTTGACCGCTTCACCGCTTTTCAGATAGCAGTGGTTGACTGGCTGAATAAATGGCAACACAAAGCTGATGTTATTCATTGCCACGATTCGCATACCGGGTTGATCCCCTTCATGATGAAGTATTGTTATGATTTTGCTTTTACGCTCTCTTCGGTTTCAAGTGTTTTAACCATACATAATGCAGAGTACCAGGGATGGATGGGCTGGGATAAAAGAAATTATATACCTTATTACGATAGCTGGAAAACGGGTATGTTAGAATGGGAAAGTTCCATTAATCCCCTGGCAAGTGGTATTAAGTGTGCTGATAGAGTAACCACCGTAAGCGGGAGTTACCTCGAAGAGCTAAGGCAATCTGCTAATGGTTTGGAAAAATTATTCGAGTACGAGCGTGGGAAATGTGTAGGTATTTTAAATGGAATTGATACAGAAGTATGGAACCCTTCAACAGACACTTACATTGGGAATAATTACTCAATAAAAAATGTTGAAAAAGGTAAGCAGGCCAACAAGAAAGTTTTGTGTAATCTTTTTAAGCTTGATATAAATAAGCCTTTAATAGTTTTTATTGGCCGCTTAGTTGGCGAAAAAGCTGCTGATATTTTGCCTGACAGCATAATGGCTTCCATCTTCGGCATGAAGGCGAATGTTTCTTTTTTAATTCTTGGCAGCGGCGATCCGCATGTAGAGTGGCAGCTTAATAATATGATCAATCATTTTCCCGGAAATTATAATGCTGTTATTGGTTATAATGAGAAGCTTAGTCACCAAATGTATGCTGGCGCAGATTTTTTGTTAATGCCAAGCAGGATAGAACCCTGTGGATTGAACCAGATGTATGCAATGCGATATGGCACAGTACCAATCGTTAGGAGTACAGGCGGATTGAAGGATACAGTTATAGATATGGGCGACGAGGGAGGTTATGGTATTCGTTTTAACCATGCCTCGGTAGGAGATATTATTTACTCCATCAGCCGCGCCGTGGAGGTGTATAAAGATGATAAACTCTCTGCCATGCGCAGGTATATGATGGCAATCGACAATAGTTGGGATAACAGTGCGCTCCAGTATCTCGAAGTATATTCAAGCCTTGTTAACTATTTTAAAACCAACGATCAATAATATGCAAAGTCAGTCTAATTCTGTTGTGGCAGTAATTCTTGGCGGCGGTGCTGGTACAAGATTACATCCGCTAACATCAACACGAAGCAAACCGGCTGTACCTATTGCAGGTAAATACCGCCTGGTGGATATTCCTATAAGTAATTGCATTAATAGCGGCATCAACAGGATGTTTGTACTAACACAGTACAACTCTGCTTCTTTAAACAAGCACATTAAAAATACCTATAACTTCAGTGTGTTCAGTACCGGTTTCGTAGATATTCTTGCTGCAGAGCAAACTCCCGACAATCCCGGATGGTACCAGGGGACTGCAGACGCCGTACGCCAATCATTAAGGCATATAACGCGATTGGATTTTGAACATATACTGATTTTAAGCGGCGACCAGTTGTACCA
>MWYU01000664.1 GCA_002050375.1 Chitinophagales bacterium 62-2 | reverse complement strand
ACGTTCAGCTCTTCAGCGCATGGAGAACGAAGATGAGCTTGCAGACTGGCTGGAAGAAAACGGGGTGACTCAACCAGGGGCGGCAGAAACATTTTCAGAATATGGATTTTCTTTAGAAGAGCTTGAAGACATGCGCAGCGATTTAGGGGCAGCAGCATTTGTACAACTAATTCCATGGCTCGATAATTTGATTAGCTCACAAAAAATTGTAAAAGACCTTGCAGACGCTTCCGGTCGCATCTCCACTTTGGTTGGATCTATCAAAAGTCATGTACACATGGACAGGACTAATGAACTTCAACCCACTAACATTCACGTCGATATCGAAAACACCGTAACGCTTTTAGGATTCAAGCTACGTGAAAAAAATATCGAAGTGATCAGGAAGTTTAGCCCTGACCTTCCCCCGGTTCCCGCTTATGTCGGAGAACTAAACCAGGTTTGGACAAACCTTATTGATAATGCCATCTTTGCGGTGGAAAAAGGCGGAACAATTACTATTGAAACCCTTCACGATGAGAAGAATGTAATGGTACATATAATTGATAATGGTGTAGGGATCCCGGAAGAAATCGTGTCCCGCATTTTCGATCCGTTCTTCACAACAAAAAAAGTAGGAGAAGGAACAGGGATTGGACTGGATACGGTAACCAGGATCATTAAACGTCATAACGCCGAAATAAAAGTTACCTCTAAACCCGGACGAACAAGGTTTACAGTGTCCATCCCGTTGGTGCTAAAACCATCAACAAATTAAATCATCCAACCAATTTAAGCCGTACAGATGAAACTTCCTTTCATTATTATTACAGATGACGATATACAGGTACTGCGGGCAATACAACGGGACATCCGGAGTGAATACCGCGGAGATTACAAAATAGCGGCAACAGAATCAGCCAGGGAAGCGCTTGAGCTCATAAAAGAATTGAAGCTAAAGAATGAAGAGGTCGCCTTATTTATTTCTGATCAGAAGATGCCCGAAATGGAAGGGATTGCTTATCTCGAAAAAGCTAACGAGATTTTTCCGGTTGCAAAAAAAGTTTTACTCACTGCCTATTCCGACATTGAAGCGGCCATCAAAGCAATTAATACTGTAAAGCTTGATTATTATTTACAAAAGCCGTGGCATCCACCGGCAGAAAAACTTTTTCCTGTTATAAATGATTTGCTCGACGAGTGGCAGGGCCTGTACAAACCGGATATCGACGCCACACGCATCATTGGTTTTCAATGGTCGCCTAAGTCTCACACACTCAAAGAGTTTCTTTCGGGCAATTTGGTTCCTTACATTTGGATGGATGTTGAAAATGATGAAGAGGCAGAGAAATATTTATTAAGCGCTAATGTTACAAAATCGGACCTGCCGTTAGTGATATTGAAAGACGGTTCTCTTATGAAGGATCCTTCATTAGCTGATCTTGGGCAAGGGGTTGGACTTCAGCAAAAGGCAACCAAAGAAATGTACGATGTACTCATCATTGGCGCAGGACCGGCCGGGCTTGCTGCTTCAGTATATGGTTCGTGCGAAGGTCTTAAGACGCTGCTTATAGAAAGGAGCAATCCGGGAGGACAAGCAAGCAGCAGTGCCCGCATCGAAAATTATCTTGGCTTCCCTACCGGTCTTTCGGGTGCAGAGCTTTCCAGAAGGGCAATTAACCAAACCCTTCGCCTGGGAACAGAAATCCTGACGCCACAGGAAGTAAAAAATATTACGGTAAAGGATGGATATAAAATCACTGAAATGAAGGATGGTTCGGAGATACACAGCAAGGCAATTGTAATTGCAACAGGCGTTGCTTATAAAAAACTCGAAATACCGGGATTGGAAAGTTTCACAGGTGCAGGCGTTTATTATGGCTCTGCAGCGGTAGAGGCACATGCCTGCCGCGACGCAACCATTTACCTTGTAGGCGGAGGAAATTCAGCTTGTCAGGCAGCCCTGTATATGAGCAAATTTGCCAAAGAAGTGAACATCATCATCAGGCGCGACTCACTTTCGCAAACCGCGGCCAATTACCTCGTCGAAAATATCAGCCACACACCTAATATCCACGTAATTGTAAATACAGATGTAATTGCTTGTTCAGGCTCATCTGTCTTAGAAAACATTACCCTTAAAAACGCAAATACCGGAGAAGAAAAAACAGTGCCGGTAAAAGCCCTGTTTATTTATATTGGTACTAATCCCGGAACAGCCTGGCTAAACGATATTGTGCTGAAAAATGAAAAAGGGTTCATTCTTAGCGGAAGCGACTTAGCGAAAGACAAATCATTTAATACGTTTTGGAAATTAAAAAGAGAACCATTAATGTCTGAAACAAGTGTGCCCGGAATTTTTGCTTCGGGCGATGTTCGGTTTGGCGCAATGACAGGTATCTCTGCAGCAGTTGGCGAAGGTTCGATGGCTATCCGTTTCGTGCGTAAGTATTTGCAGGAAATGTAAAAAGTGGCCTCGCCAGGAATCGAACCTGGATCTGGAGCTTCGGAAACTCTTATACTATCCATTGTACTACGAGGCCAATAAGCAAAGAACCTGATTTTTTGAGGAGAGCAAAACTAACTGTTAACAGCAAATCCGCCAATATTACTTCCGAATATCTTAACAGCAATGGCTAACAGTATCACGCCAAAAAATTTTCTTACGGCTATTAATCCTGCTTCGCCTAAGGCTCTTTCTATCCACCTCAGCGACTTTAAAACGATAAACACTAACACAAGGTTCACCAGTATTCCTAACAAAATATTTACTTCATCATAATTAGCTCTTAACGACATTACGGTAGTTAGTGTTCCGGAACCTGCAATTACAGGAAATGCCACCGGTACAACTGTTCCGGCACGTGCATCTTTATCACTTTTAAAAATTTCGTGTCCAAGCACCATCTCAAGGCCAAGCAAAAAAATAACAATTGAACCACCAACTGCAAACGAACTTACAGTAACACCCAACAGATGTAAAAACGGCTCGCCCACAAACAGGAAGCCTACCATTAACGCACCTGAAATTAATGTTGCTCTTAACTCGCGAATTCCACCCATTTTAGATTTTAAAGAAATAAGCAAAGGGATAGACCCGATAGCATCGATAACTGCAAACAAGGTAAAACTAACGGTAAGAAACTGCTGCAGGTCAAACTTCATACGGGAATGTTTTGGTAAAAATAGAACATCCCTTCCTGCAGGGATGTTTTATGATGTTTATACAGTCAATTCTATTTTAAATAACTACTGCCAATAATTACAGGTTCAATACAACTCCTGCATTTATAAGAAAAGGAATAGAATTATACCCTCTTACATCAAAGAATTTTTTATTGGTGATGTTTTGAGCATCTGCAAAAAATTTGATGTGTGTATTCAAAGTATAATCACCATGAGTGCCAAGAATGAAGTAATCATTTAATAAAACATCGCTCTTTGCGTACCCGCCCACATCATATCGGTTGCTAACATATTTACCAGTTACCGAGAAGAACAGAGCTGAGGTAGTTTGCCAGCCAATGTTAATATTAAGATTATGCTTTGGCCGGCGTAGCAGATAGTTATAAGTCACCGTGTCTTTATTGGTAATCCGGTTTTGTGTAGTTTCTTCAGGAGAAAGTAAAGTGTAGTTAGCATTAATGCTAAGTTGCTCAACCGGTTTTACAGTTGCTTCAACTTCAATACCATCCACTAACTGTTTTACGTAATTGAAGTATTTAAAAGTGATGTAGTTATAATCAATCCCGTTGTCGATCTTCCTGTTGAAATAAACTATTCTTGTATCAAAGTATTTATGACTGTACTGCACACCTGCTTCGTAGTTCACAGATTTTTCGGGCAATAATTTTGAATTAATGCTTAGCTGGTATAAAGTTGGCGCTTTAAAACCGCTGGCAATACTTCCAAAAAATCTAACACGATCATTAATGGCATAAGATGGATTGAAAGTATAAGTATAGTTGCTTCCATAACGTGAGTGTGTATTTAATCTTCCGCCAAGTTCTACATTCAGTTTGTTATGTAAGCCACTATAATTTAGCGAAGTAAATAAACCACTTTGGCTAAGTGAGGTATCTTTAAAAGCGCTGGAATAAGGCCCGAAACTGCTTATAGAAAAATAATGTTGGTTAAAAGAGTTGTGCCTGAAATCTGCTCCCTGCAGTATAGTAAAACCACCTCCTAATTTTATGGCTGCATATAATTCTGCAAACTTGCTTATGCCAAAGTACACATTGTCTTCAAAAATTGTATTGGTCCTAAATACACTGTCGTTAAAATACTTTCTTGTAATATCGCTGTATTGAAAATTGCCTGTAAGCGTTACTGCATCATTTTTATAAGTGAAGCCGGCACCGGTAGTAAAGTTTTTATTATCGATATTATAATCCCTTTCGTCTGCAAATACGCCTGCATCAATTCCTGCTTTGTATTGGCTGTACATCGCAAAGCTTTTAAAAGATAACTGAGGTGCAGCCTGCCACATAACCTGTGCATTGACAACATTGCCATTATAATCATCACGATCATAACCTTTGTTGCCCGTGCTGTCATAACCGGCAGAAAAACCATTAGTAATTAGTTTACTGTAACGTGCCGAGTAAGTAAGCTTGTTTGCTTTTCCATATACCTGTACATTTCCCTTAAAGGTGCCAAGGTTACCTGCGCTTAAAACAGTCTTTACATTAAAAGGCTTCTTTACATCCTGGCTTACTGTTATAATGTTTATTACGCCTGCTATTGCATCGGAGCCATATAAAGTTGATTGTGCGCCTTTGCAAATTTCTATCCTGTCAACATTTTCCAGTGAAAAAAGGTTAAGGTCAAATTCGTTGTTAATCATAGAAGGATCGTTAACAGGAATACCATCGAGCAATATTAATGTACGACCCGATGCCGCACCTCTTACATATAATGTTTGAACACTTCCGGCATTGTTAAGTGCACCGTTTATAGTAATTCCTGCCTGCTCGTTAAGCAATTGCGATACACTTTTGCCATGGCTTTTTTCAATCTGGTCTTTATTGATAACTGTAATTACTTTGCCTGTAGTGCTCTGCTTTTGCGAATACTTGTTCGCAGTAACAACTACTTCTTCTGTTTTACCCTGTAGAGTATCGCTTTGTGCAGTGGCAGCAAGTGCTGCGAAAATGAACGTTGTTGTAATAAAAATTTTGGTCATAGACGAATTTGACTATGAACCTTCGGAAACAAATTACAGAAATGGAATAGTCTTGAGCAGCCAGACAATTACATCTCATGCTTTTCACCCGAAAGCCCGATGATTAAATAATTGAAACTGGCAGGTCTTCTGGCTTGCGATACAATTCAACGCCTTCCCGTTTTCACAGTGGCTAAAGTTATTGAATTGCTCCCTTCCCCTTTAGGGCCGGGCTTCGCTTTACAGCTACGGGGATAGCGCCGGATTTTCGCCGGCTTCCCTTTTAATCCCGTCCCAATAATTACCGGGGTTCGGGAACCAAATTCGTTGCAAATGTATAAGCAGATGCGGGAAAGAAAAATTTATTTTAAAATACACCAGTTATTAGCACAGCTTACCATAATCGACCGCATATTATTTGCACTTGTTTTCTAAATCATTTTATGAAACGACATTTAAAAGCTGTTTTTTTGCACACAGGAATTAAACGGTACTGCGGAACAGAGCTCCAGGGTCCGGGGGTTCCATCAGACCATTTAAAAAGTATTTACTGATGAATTGGATAGATATTCTTTTGATTGCTATAGTACTTCTTTCGGCATTAAGCGGATTTCAAAAGGGATTTATAGTTGGAGTATTAGATTTGGCTTTGCTGCTCGGCAGTTTCCTGGTTGCCTTATGGTCTTATCAGTATGGCGCCGCTCTGCTCGATAAGTATGTACCTTCTTTAGGTGTTTGGAGTCAACCACTTGCTTTTATACTCATCATTATTCTTGTTCGCATAATAATGTCGGTTATCATTAATAGCGTATTAAGGGTAACACCAAGAGGAGCGCATCAGAATTTTGTAAACAGATTTTTAGGCCTGGGGCCCGGTATTGTTAATGGACTTATTTATGCAATCATTGTTGCTGCCTTATTACTGGCAACACCTCTTTTTGATGGCTTATCTGCTGCAACCCACGAGAGCCGTTTAGCAAACCGGTTATCCGAACCTGCTGAATGGCTTGAAAATAAACTCTCTCCTGTATTTGATGAAGCAGTTAAAAGGTCGATGAATAGCATGACCGTTGAACCAACTTCAGAAAAATCGGTTAAGCTTCCCTTTACTGTAACTAAATATAAAGTTCGCCCCGACCTTGAGGCCCGCATGTTAGACCTGGTGAATGAAGAACGGGCAAAGGCCGGGTTAAAGCCGCTAAAGCCCGACCCTGAAATACAGGTAGTGGCAAGAAAACATTCGGCAGATATGTTTGCAAGAGGATATTTTTCTCACGTAAATCCCGATGGAGAAGACCCCTTTGACAGAATTCGAAAAGGCAGTATCAAATTTCTTACAGCCGGAGAAAATCTTGCATTAGCCCAAACACTCACTATTGCCCATAACGGTTTAATGAATTCTCCGGGACACAGAGCTAATATTCTTCAACCTGCTTTTGGCCGTTTGGGAATAGGTATATTAGACGGTGGAATTCATGGCTTAATGATTACCCAGAATTTTAGAAACTGACTGGTGTTTCAAATCCAACTAATAGTTTTACTCCCGTAAAATTACAATCCAATTAAAAGGTGTGTATGAAATCATTGCTTTTATTGTTACTCTTTCCTTCTATAGCATTTAGCCAACGGTTTACTCAGAACGAGATAGCGAGGTATAAGAAACAGGCAGAAAACGTGACAATTATCCGTGATACATGGGGCATTCCTCATGTATATGGTAAAACAGATGCTGATGCTGTATTTGGATTAATGTATGCGCAATGCGAAGATGATTTTAAACGGGTTGAGCGAAACTATTTACAGGTAATGGGTAGGTTAGCTGAAGCAGATGGAGAAAGCCCTTTATATAACGATCTTCAAATGAAATTAATCGAAGATACTGCTGATGCAATCAAGGATTACAAGAGGAGTCCGCCATGGTTTCAAAAGCTTTTAGTTGCCTTTGCTGATGGCGTGAATTTCTATCTTGCTACGCACTCACAGATAACTCCCGTAGCATTAAAACGTTTCGAGCCCTGGTATGCTTTAATGTTTACAGATGGCAGTATAGGTGCAACTCAAACCGGTGGAATAACAGCGCAGGATATTAAGAATTTATATTCAAAGAAGGATGGGGCTCCTGTTGGCGTAAATAAAACAAATGGAGAGTCTTCGTCAGTTGCAGTGTATGAAAGCAGTAACGATTTAGACCCAGTTGGATCTAACGGCTTTGCAATCGCGCCCTCCAAAACAGCTTCAAAAAATGCGATTCTCTATATCAATCCTCACGTAACTTTTTACTTCAGGCCCGAGGTGCAAATGGTAAGCGATGAAGGATTAAATGCTTACGGTGCGGTTACGTGGGGACAGTTTTTTGTTTACCAGGGCTTCAACGAACATTGTGGTTGGATGCATACCTCAAGCATTGCTGATGTAGCTGACTTATACGAAGAGAAAATAGTACGAAAAGGAGATTCAATATTTTATCAATACGATAATAGCCTAAGACCTGTTACAACCAAACAGCTTGTCGTTAATTATAAAAACGGAAACAATATTTTGCAGATGCCTGTTACTGCTTATTATACTCATCATGGCCCTGTAATGGGCAGCCGCAATGGCAAGTGGTTAAGCCTTAAAGAAAACAACAGATCTTTAGATGCTTTAATGCAATCATGGCTAAGAACGAAGGCAAAAGGCTTTGAAGATTTTGAAAAGACAATGCAGTTGCTTTCCAATAATTCCAACAACACTGTTTTTGCAGATGCCAAAGGAAACATCGCTTACTGGCACGGAAACTTCATGCCTGTTCGCGATCCCAAATATGACTGGTCGCAACCCGTTGATGGAAGTACATCTGCAACCGAGTGGAAAGGTATTCATCCCTTAAACGAGGTAATTCATGTTTACAACCCTAAGAACGGCTTTATACAAAACTGTAATTCGACACCTTTTACTGTGGCTGGAAACAGCAGTCCTAAACAAAAGGACTACCCTGCTTACATGGCTCCGGATGCCGAAAATTTCAGAGCGATAAATGCTGTAAAGCTGTTGAGCAAACAAGAGAACTTTACTATTAATAAAGTAATTGCCGTCGGTTACGATCATTACCTTTCAGCTTTTGATATTTTACTGCCTGTGTTACTTAAAGCCTATGAAAGTCAGTCGAACGAGAGTGCATACAAAACACTTAAAGAGCCAATTCAATTATTAAAAAGTTGGGATAAAAGGAGTGGAACTTCCTCCATAGCCACCACGCTTGCCATTGAATGGGGTTATAAAATGCTGGCTGAATCACACGCATCAAGAACGGTTGAAGACATGAAAAAGATGGTTGCAAATTTATCTTCAACGGACCAGTTAAATCTATTAATTGATATTATCAAAGAACTGGAAAATAAATTTGGCACATGGAAAGTAACATGGGGAGAAATGAACCGGTATCAAAGGCTAACTTCAAACATTGAAGAAGAATTTGATGATTCGAAACCAAGTTTACCAGTAGGAATGGCATCATCCACGTGGGGATCACTTCCTGCTTTTGAAGGACGTCAGTTTACCAACACAAAAAGGCGTTACGGGGTGGCGGGAAATAGTTTTGTAGCTGCTATAGAATTTGGAAAAACAATTAAAGCAAAATCTATTTTAACCGGTGGCGAAATAAATAATCCGGCATCCAAACATTTTACCGATCAGGCCCCTCTTTATATTGAAGGCAAGTTTAAAGATGTTTGGTTTTACAAGAGCGATGTGCTTAAGCATGTTGAAAAACAATATCACCCGGGGGATTAGTAGAGCTGAATTGATGTGTTTCCATCAATCACACTGCCTGTTTTGAAAAGTTAATTTGTTCATTTTTCAAAATCTTATTTATTTGATGCGGCTGTTGCATATTACAAATAGTTGTATTTCTTTTGTGCTCGCCATTGTAATAAGGCTAATTCATTTTTTTAACCTCAAAAAAAATTATGTATGCAGAGAAAAATCACAAAGCTCTCAGTTCTGTTTTTTAGTGTCATGGTTCTATTTTCCTGTAAAAAAGATATTACATCCGTGCAGCAAGCTGAAACTATGAGTTCGGCCAAAGACAAATCAGATAAGCAGGAATTAAAATTCAATACTTTTTATGGCCCACAGGTATCAATGGGAGATGGAAAAGCAAGATCATTCATTACAATTTCGCACGCAGGAGTTCCAGGCGAAATAGGTATTGAAATGACTAATGATGCATTAACCGGACTTCCTCGTGGAGATGAAGAGACAACATTTATTTTACCTCTCCATAAGAAAGCACTGGAAGTAACTCCTTTCGATCATATTGGCGCCGGCTGGAATCCTCACGGACATCCACCTCCACATGTTTATACTGTTCCACATTTTGATTTTCACTTTTATAAAATAACGCGGGAGGAACAATTAGCTGTTGTAGAAGGACCATTAATGGAAATTCTGCCGGCACCTTCTTATTTGCCTGCTAATTATATTCCATTACCAGGCGGAGTTCCTGAAATGGGTAAACACTGGGTTGATATAACGTCTCCAGAACTTAATCCTAATAATCCTCAGCCTTTTACAAAAACCTTAATTTATGGAACGTACAATGGACAAGTTACTTTTATTGAACCAATGATTACAATGGCTGTATTGCAAAGTGGAGAAACTACAACTTCACCCATTCCTCAACCGCAATCTTTTTCACCAACCAATACGTTTTATCCTACCATCTACGGAGTTAGTAGCGACACTAAAAAGCACTACGTTACCTTAGGTAATTTCGTCTGGAGATAATAACATTACCAGGTTTGACAAAAACTAAAAACGCTAAATAAACCTCAGTTTATTTAGCGTTTTTTTTGTGAAGCTATTCTCAGTGTTTTAACTAAATGCCTCTTTTATCTTTTCAAAAAAACTTTTATCATTTTTATCGGGGTGCGGTTTAAAATTATTACTGCTGTTCATTTTTTCAAGCATTGATCGTTCATCGTTACTAACGTTTTGAGGTGTCCATACATTTACATGTATCAACTGATCTCCTTTTGAATAACCATTCACTTCAGGAAAACCTTTACCCTTTAACCTGAATATCTTTCCGCTTTGCGTACCAGGCGGTACTTTAATTTTTGCTTTCCCATCAATCGTAGGAACTTCAACGTTGGTTCCAAAAACCGCATCCGGAAAAGTGATGAATAAGTCAAAAGCTACGTTCAAACCATCGCGGTGAAGACTTGGATGAGCTTCTTCCTCAATTAAAACAATAAGATCACCGGGATAGCCGCCTCTTTCACCTGCATTTCCTTTACCATTCAGGCTAAGTTGCATGCCTTCCTGTACACCGGCAGGAATATCAAGAGATACCATTTCTTCACCATACACCCTTCCTTCCCCTTTACATGAGTGACATTTTGCAGTAACCGTGCTTCCTTCACCGTTACAAGTAGAGCAGGTTGTTACAGTTTGCATCTGCCCAAGAAAAGTATTTTGAACTTTTCTTACCTGCCCGCTACCGTTACAGGTAGAACAGGTTTGTATACTACCTTTATCTTTAGCCCCGCTACCATTACAGGTTGAGCAGTTTACGTACTTCTTAACCTTAATATTTTTGGTAACGCCCTTTGCAATTTCTTCGTAATTTAATTTAAGTTTTACGCGAAGATTGCTGCCTCGCTGACCTGTTGCTCTTCTACCTTCACCTCCCCTGCTTCTGCCACCGCCACCAAAAAAACTTCCAAAAACATCTTCGCCAAATATATCTCCGAACTGGCTAAAAATGTCGTCCATATTTGCACCGCCTCTAAAACCACCTGCACCGGCTGCAAAAGCCTGATGCCCGTATCTGTCGTATTTCGCCCTCTTATCTGCATCGCTTAAAACTTCGTAGGCTTCCGCTGCTTCCTTAAACTTTTCTTCCGCTTCTTTATCGCCCGGATTACGGTCGGGATGGAATTGCATAGCTACTTTACGGTAAGCCTTCTTAATCTCATCCGCAGCCGCACTTTTGCCAACACCAAGTACCTCGTAATAATCTCTTTTTGTTGCCATATCGTAATCGCCTAAGCGAAGATTTTTTATTAATAAACTTTGTTGTTGCTCAAACCAGTGTCCCTCATCTATTCGCCCTCACTTACTTACTAACCTTATAACTTGCACCATACTATTGCCTACTTTCCTACCACAACTTTAGCATGACGGATAATCTTATCATTTAAATAATACCCTTTAGTAACTTCATCCACTACTTTGCCTTTTAATTCTTTGGTAGGTGCAGGAATTTCAGTTATAGCTTCGTGTTTCTCCACATCGAAAAGTGTATTTAAACTCTCCATAGGTTTTAACCCTTTGCTCTGGAGAGTAGTACGGAGTTTATTAAACACTAACTGAACTCCTTCTTTAACCTGGTCAATATCGTCCGTTTTTTGAATTTGCTTTTCAGCACGATCACAATCATCCAGAACATCAAGCATTCCTGTAATTACTTCTTTTCCTGCAGTTTGAATTAATTCAATGCGCTCTTTTGCATTTCTCCGTTTAAAGTTATCGAACTCAGCAAACAAGCGTAAGTATTTATCTTTATGCTCCTGCACTTCATCTTTTAATTTATCAACCTCGCTTTCATCTTCCAGTTGATCGTTTAAGTGAGAAGTTCCAGGCATATTCTCATCAGCATTTATGTTCATTTCCTCCACTTCTCCCAAATTATTACTGTCATTTTGCTGCACGTCTTTTTCTTCCATACTTTAATTTTTTTTTGCAAAAGTAAAGGTCAAACAGTTTGCCAAAGGTTTTTAATAGCCAAATTGACATTTATTCAAATAGCTTAAAGACACCCTGTAAAAATTACCTTTGCCGGATGGGGAAAGTGTATTTAAACAAAAAGATTAGTCAAAGGGTTTCTAATGGCCATCCATGGATTTTTAGTAACGAGGTAAATAGGGTGGATGAAGCTATAAAGCCAGGTGATATAGTCGAAGTCTTTACACATGATGATAAGTTTGTGGGAAAGGGTTATATTAATCCACAGTCACAAATAATGGTTCGGTTGCTTACACGCCACAAAAACGAAACTGTAGATGAGCAATTTTTCTATAACAGGATTTCGAAAGCATGGGATTACCGAAAAAAGATAGGATACACCGAAAATTGCCGGCTAATATTTGGTGAAGCAGATTTCATACCGGCTCTCATCATTGATAAATTCAACGATTACTTTGTTATTCAGACCCTTTCATTGGGGATTGACATATGGAAGGGTGTAATCGTGAATGCACTGGAGAAAATTTTTAACCCGAAGGGCATTTACGAAAGAAATGAGGTACCGGTTAGAGAGTTGGAAGGGTTGGAGCAGAAAAAGGGGTTCCTGTCTCAGCCATTTGACACTAATATCATCATTAGAGAGAATGGCTTACAATTTTACGTCGACATCGAAAATGGTCAAAAGACGGGATACTTTTTAGACCAGCAGGATAACCGGCGCTCTATTAAACATATAGTTAAAGGCGCAGATGTGCTTGGTACGTTTACCTATACCGGAACGTTTGAAATTCACGCTGCTCACTACGGAGCAAAAAGTGTGTTAGGATTAGACATTTCTGAAAATGCAGTTGCCCAGGCGGTACGGAATGCAGCTTTAAACAAACTTGAAAATGTATGTACTTTTCAAACGGCCAATGCATTTGATGTTTTAAAACAATGGGGAAAAGAAGGACGGCAATATGATGTTGTGATGCTTGACCCCCCTGCTTTTACTAAAAGTCGCCAAAATATTCAGAAAGCAATTGCCGGTTATAAAGAGATTAATCTACGGGGAATAAAACTAACAAAGCCGGGAGGTTTTTTAGTAACCAGCAGTTGTACAAATTTAGTTTCGCCTGAAATGTTTTTAGAAACTATTAATATAGCTGCAAAAGACGCCAGGCGACAATTAAGACAGGTAACTTTTAAGGCGCAGGCAAGTGATCATCCTATAATTTGGGGAATGGAAAATACGAATTACCTTAAATTTCTAATTGTACAAGTTCTGTAAGCTGAACTATTTTGCTATTTGAAACTTACCTGATTCTACTACACGACCGGCTTTATCTCTAAGTTGAAAAATGTAAACTCCCCTGTAAAAATCAGTTAAAGGGACAGCATTTTTTTGAAAAGTATTAGTTATTTCAAATACTTTTTTACCTATAAAATTATAAATCTGTAAAGTGAGGTTTTTATCAGCTTGTTTTTGAAATTCAAAATTTATTACGCTGGTAGCCGGATTAGGATAGAATTTTACAACTTTAATATCAATCATTCCAGGTTGAGGAGGAGAGTCTACAAGCTTACCGGTTTGAGCGCCGGCAAAAAAGGTACAACCAATAAATAGAATTAATAAGTAAAAAAGCTTCATAAAATTCTCTTCATTTATAAAATTAGTTATAAACCATTATAACTGCAAATTTTTTGCCAAATGAGGATAAATTATAATTCTACCAATTATATCATAAGTTATTAACTTTTTGAAAATGGCGGCAGCCCTACTACTAATAGTCTCCTCCATGCCTGCGATACTACATCAAATTATGTCGACGGTGAATTTTTATTAAAACTTTGGACACAGTAC
>MWYU01000654.1 GCA_002050375.1 Chitinophagales bacterium 62-2 | reverse complement strand
CAAGACCGAACTTATGAAGTGCTTGGCAGCAGCCGAACAAAAACAGTTGATGTAAGAGTGGTATGTGCAACCAATCGAAATCTTGAAGAGATGGTAGAACACGGAACTTTTAGGGAAGATCTCCTGTATCGTATAAACCTTATTACTGTGAAGTTACCTGCACTTAGAGAAAGACCAAAAGACATTCCGTTGCTTGTAGAATTCTTTATTAATAACCTAAAAGATATTTACAACAGGTCCGGATTGAAAGTAAGTAAAGATGCTATAAAGTGGCTTCAGCAATTACCTTTACCTGGCAATATAAGGCAGTTAAAAAACCTGGTAGAACGTTCAGTTTTGGTAAGCAGGAAAGATATTCTTGAAGCAGATGATTTTAAATCACAGCTTGAATTATCACCTGGCAAAAAAGGAAGTATGCAATTGCCAGAAGTAGGTACTATAACCCTTGATGAACTGGAAATACAAATGATAAAGCGGGCAATGAGCTTTCATAACAATAAGATCTCTAAAGCTGCAAATGCTCTGGGCATAACACGAAGTTCCTTATACCGCCGCCTTGAAAAATACAACATTCCTTATGATGAGGCTTCGGACTAAATTTCTCGTTTTTGTTACTATTGTACATCTGATCACTCTTGTGCTCTCTTACTTTATTTTCAGGGATAACAAGCTTTTATTTATTGCTTCTGAATTACTGATACTTGTTTCAATCCTTATATCGTGGCAGTTGTATAAAGAACTTATACGTCCATTGCAAACATTAATGAACGTGGTAGAAGCAATTAAAGACAAGGACTTTACTGTAAAATTTGTTAACACTGGTAAATACGAAATGGATCAGTTGATAAATGTATATAACCAAATGATAGATCATTTAAGAGAGGAACGAACGAGGCAGGAACAACAACATTTCTTTCTCGATAAACTTATCCAAACATCTCCAACCGGCATCATTATTTTAGATTATGATGAAAAAGTGCAACAGGTAAATCCGAAGGCTTGCGAGCTATTGAGTATAGACGAAAAACAGATTACAGGAAAGGCTATAGAGGAGATTCCCATACCTGCTATGCAGGAAATAAGGCATCTCAAGCCAGGAGAAGCAATAACTGTTTCCTTAAACAGCATTCATACATTCAAGCTGCAGAAGTCGCAATTTACAGATCGCGGATTCCAAAGATCGTTTGTGATGATTGAAGAACTTACGGAGGAGATTTTAGCAGCAGAAAAGAAAGCTTATGGCAAAGTGATTCGCATGATGGCTCATGAAGTAAACAATACCATTGGCCCTGTCAATTCTATCATCGAATCAACTTTAAAAACAGCTAATTTATGGGAAGAAGATAAAAACAAAACGCTACAGCATGCATTACAGGTAGCCGTAGACAGAAATCAGAACCTCAACATTTTCATGCGCAATTTTGCAGATGTTGTTCGTTTGCCTGAACCTGTTAAAAAGAAAATTGATCTGCATACATTAATTAAACGCGTAACCACGCTGATGGAAGTTAAAGGAGGTGAAAAAGAAGTACATTTTCAATATAACCTTGCTGAAGAAGCCATTTTTATTTTAGCAGACGAACAGCAAATGGAACAAGTTTTAATAAACATTGTAAAAAATTCAATTGAAGCAATTGAAGGAAAAGGAATTATTGAATTTACTACCACAAACCATCCGTCTAAATTAATTATTACAGATACAGGAAAAGGAATTGCCAGCGAACATTCAGAACATTTATTCAGTCCTTTCTTCAGCACTAAAAAAGATGGGCAGGGTATTGGCCTTACACTCGTGAAAGAGATCTTACTTAATCACCAGTTTGAATTTTCGTTAAAAACAATTCCGTCTGCTCAAACAGTTTTCGAGATACAATTTTATAAAGCCTGATAAACAAATTAAGCACAAAGCTCGTCCTATACCTATTAAAAAGTAAGAGCAGACTCTAAGCCTGCTCAATGTATTACTTATATAACTTGTATTAATCTTAAGAAACCTTTGTTCGCTTTAAACTACTTTTTGGCAGTGGAGCTTTTTTAGGTTGAATAGTTTTAGGCTGAGTTGCTCTGATGGTCTTGAAAACATCATCATCTGTAAAAGGCTGGCTTTTTATACGCTTGCCTGTGGCTTTAAAAATAGCATTGGCAACTGCTCCGCCTGTAGGAGGAAGGGCTGGTTCACCTAAACCCGTGGGGTCAATTCCATTATCAACAAAATGGGTTTCAATTTCAGGAATGTCTCTCATTCGTATCAAACGGTAGGTGTCAAAATTCTTTTGCTGTGTTTCGCCATCTTTAAAAGATAGTTTGCTATACATAGCATGACCAAGACCATCAGTAATACCTCCCATTACCTGTTGCCGCGCTCCGCTTAAATTAACTACCTCTCCACAATCGCAGGCGGCATATATTTTACTAATTACAGGCTTGTTGTTTTTTATAACAACTTCGGCAACCTGGGCAACGTAGGAGCGATGCGAAAAGTAAACACTGAAACCTTGAAAATTCCCTTTCTTAGTTCCCCATCCTGATTTTTCAGCAACAAGTTTTGTTACGCCTATCATTCTATCTATATCATATTTAATCGCACCTGTAGGTGTTGTTTTTGCTTTTTGCAAAAGGGCAAGCCTGAACTGAACAGGGTCTTTACCTGCTGCGTTTGCAACTTCATCCAGGAAAGACTGCTCGGCATAAGCCAGGAAATTAGTGATGGGTGCACGCCATGCTCCGGTAGTAATAGGGCTTGCATGTTCAACAGTTTCTATCAATAAATTTTCTACGGCACCTGAAGGAAAATTATCTTCACGTGTAGGGTTGCCCGAATTAATTCCGACCCCTCTGCATTTATAGCCTGTCATATTTCCATTGGCATCTAAAGCAGCCTCAAAGCGGTAACGGACAGCAGGGCGATAACTTCCTCCCATCATATCATCTTCGCGCAACCATGTTACTTTTACAGGCGCTTTCAGGATGCTTGATAATTCAGTAGCCTCATTGGAGTAATCTGTTTTAAGACGTCTGCCAAAACCTCCGCCTAACCGGGTAATTTCTACAGTGATCTTATCTTCCGGAATGCCTAACAATTTAGCAGCGTCAGAACGGGCAGCGGCAGGTACCTGTGTAGGACCAACTAATTCTACACCATCAGGGCGAACATGTGCAAAGAAGTTCATAGGCTCCATTGGACTGTGCGACAGGAAAGGGCACTGATATTCGCTCTTAACCACTTTTGCCGCGCTTGTAAATGCAGTTTCTACATCACCATCCTTTCTGCGTACAGTAGGTGTTCCGGTTTCTAATAATGTTTTAAATATATTGTCGTGATCTGCTGTGCTTTCGATGTTGCCGGATTTTTCGTATTCAACTTTTAAAACTTTCCTGGCCTTCATTATTTCCCACGTTGATTTACCTACTATAGCAACATTGTTCCTAAAAGTTACTACATCAATAATCCCCGGCATTGCTTTAGCCGCAGCGGCATCTACTGATTTGATCTTTGTACCAAAAGCCGGGGGCCGTTGAATCATTGCCTGCAGCATTCCTTCGCGGTAAACGTCTAATCCAAAAAGAGGTTTACCCGTTGCTATGTCTTTATTGGCAACATTCTTAACTGCCTTACCAATCAATTTAAAGTCTTTCCGGTCTTTTAATTTCACTTCTTTTGGCACCTCTACTTTAGAAGCTTCTTCGGCAAGATCTCCATAGCTTAATTTATTACCTGTTTTGCTATTTATAACAAAACCATCACTGGTTGTAAGTTCTTCTGCAGGCACATTCCACTTTTTAGCAGCAGCTTGTATCAACATATGACGTGCAGTAGCTCCGGCATTCCTTAATCGTTTCCACGAATGAGGAACAGCCCCGCTTCCACCTGTAACCTGCCTTTCAAAAGCCTTCGTGTCTAAAGCGGCCTGCAATACTTTTACTTTGGTCCAGTCAGCATCTAACTCCTCAGCTACTATCATTGGGAAAGAAGTTAAAATGTTCTGCCCCAACTCTGGGTTAGGCGAAAGGATTGTAATAGTACCATCGGTGGCAATAGACAAATAACTATTGAAGCCAAGGCTTCCCGCTGCACCTGCTGCATCCACAACTACAGGAGCTTTTGCTTCGGCGCTAAACCAGCTAAAGCCGAGCATTAACCCGCCGCCTGTTAAGGATGTTAGTTTTAAAAATTCTCTCCTGCTTTTATTAACGGTAGACATAATTAAATTTTTGTACTGGCTAATTTTACTGCTTCACGAATACGATGGTAGGCGCCGCAACGGCAAATGTTGCCATGCATAGTTCCCACTATTTCATCCGTAGTAGGATGGGGGTTTTGTTTTAAAAGAGCCGCAGCGGTCATGATTTGGCCAGCCTGGCAATACCCGCACTGCGGTACATCCACTTCATCCCACGCGAGTTGCAAAGGATGATCTCCGTTTTCTGACAGCCCTTCAATTGTAGTGATTTTTGAGGAACCAATAGCGGATACAGGCAACGTGCACGACCTTACAGCAGCACCGTTAAGGTGAACTGTGCATGCTCCACATTGGGCAATTCCGCATCCATATTTTGTTCCTACTAACCCGAGGTGATCTCTAAGTACCCATAGTAATGGTGTATCTTCTGCAACGTCCGCCTCTAAATTCTTTCCGTTTACCTGAAGCTTGTATTTGGCCATAAACTGTGTTATTATGATTCAGAGAATAAAATTAGGAATAGTTTTTCTTTTAATAATAGCGATTACCCGATTTCTGTTAATCAACCTTTTCTATCCTTGCCACTTTATTTAATGGTATTGTATGAGGCTCATCTAATGTATAGCTGGTAGAGTCCCTCATATACACGTGTAAATGCTTCTCTCCTAATTGTTTAGGGTTATTGATATTAGCCTTATGAATGGAATCGACCAGGTTAAGGTGCACTGTAAACGCTTGTTTTGATTTTTCTACCTCTACCTCCCTGATTGCATAAAAATCTACACCTGAATGCATAACCATGTAACGTTTGTCCTTTTTGGCCCTTTCTAAAGTTCTTGCAAATGCAGAAGTGTTGGAAACAGGTGCAGTACTATTATGTTGGTTAGAACAACCCAATGAAGAGCATAAAAAACTAAGGGCAAGAACAGAGTGCTGCAATAGCTGAAAATCTTCATAGCAATCTTTTGTATTTAATAAAGCTTGAAACGACTTTTAAGATATGTAAACTTACCAAGATGATTTGAAGTTCAACTATAAATTCGAAGAAACTTCATTGTAATTATTCCTGAAGGTGTTCGGCGTAAATTGGAATATAAGTACTCCCGGGTTGGATGCTTTACTTGATCCCTAATTCCTTTTGAATCTGCTCCAGCGTTCTTCCTTTTGTTTCAGGCATCACCCTCCATATAAATATCATGGCCAACAGCATCATCACGCTATAAAATATGAAAGAATAAAAGCCTCCGTTAGGGCTGCCCTCTACAATTACCGGAAATGTCCATGAAATAATAGCAGCCATTATCCAGTGTGTAAAACTTCCTAAAGAGCCGCCTTGCGAACGAACAGAATTGGGAAATATCTCTGCAATAAATACCCATATAACAGCCCCTTGCGAAAAGGCGAAGAAGGCGATGTAACCAAGAAGATAAATCAAAACATTCTTGCCCATAGTACCACCGGGACTAAATGCATGGGCCGTTAACCCCAAAAAAACAATGAGTCCAACACAGCCTATCAGCAATAATGTTTTTCGTCCGAACTTATCAATAACCGTCATTGCAAGCAATGTAAAGAAGAGATTTGCTGCGCCTATATAAACAGGCTGAAGATAAGCATCTGCTTTATTAAAACCCGCCATTTCAAAAATTCGTGGTGCATAGTAAAGAATGGCATTTATGCCTGACAATTGATTGAACATGGCAAGTAATACAGCATATAAAATTGGCTTGTTGTACTTACCATTAAATAAACTTTCTTTAGTACCATCCCGCGATAATTGGTGTTCTTCGCGAATAAGCGCAGTTGCATCCGTCTCACCTGTTTTAGCAAATACCGCCTTTGCTTCTTCATCACGGTTATTTAATACCAGCCATCGGGGGCTTTCAGGAATAAACCGAAGCAGTATGGCAAACAATGCTGCAGGCACAACCATGATGCCTAACATCCAACGCCATCCTGTATCACCGAAATCTATAAACAAAAAGTTAGTGAGATAAGCAACAAATATTCCTGTAACAATCATCACTTGGAAAGAACCGGCAAGTCTGCCGCGAATACGGGCAGGAGAAATCTCGGAAATATACATTGGCCCTACTACCGAAGACGCACCTACCGCCAAACCACCAATAAACCTAAACGAAACAAACAACAACCATACAGATGTAGCTGCACAACCAATGGCGGAAAGCAAATACAGGATGGCAATAACCACCAGCACTTTTTTTCTGCCATATTTTTGAGCAGGCATACCGGCAATTAAAGAACCTATAACAGTTCCTATTAAGCTTGAAGCAACGGTAAAACCCTGCCAAAAGGAAGATAGCGACCAGAGTTGCTGAATTATTTTTTCTGCGCCTGATATAACGGCTGTTTCAAAACCAAAAAGAAAACCACCTAATGCGGCAATTAAAGAAACACGAACAGCATAACCGGAGGATGCTACCGGTTGATTTGTGGCTAATGCAGGGTTAGTGGTTTGTTGAGAAGATGAAAGCATGCGTTAGAAATTAAGAAGGGTTTATAAGAATTTAATGAAGTTAATGTTTTACTTTATCCCAACTCTTTGGTTGCACATATTTCCATTTGCCTGTCTTTATATTTAGTGTCCATGGTTTTGGTTCGGGCACCCACAATTTACCTTCACCTATTTGTAGCGGCATCCATATATAACGGGAGTCCCATTGGGTTGCAGGCTTCCACTTATCAGCCATAAAAATAATGGTTGTAGATTTTCTGCCTGTTACTTTAATAAGCATGGTAGATTGAGAACCGTAGGTGTTTGTTTGAGGTGGAGCTATGTCTTTAAATTCAGACCATGGACCTTCTAATGATGTAGCTGTAGAATATTTGTTGGGGTTTGCCCTCCACCCCGTTAATGCTGAGCCGATAGAATAGTACAAACCATTGTAATGAACAATTGCACCACCTTCCATATGTTCTTTTATCAGGCTCATTTCCTTTTCAACATTCATATAACCATCGGAAAGCTTTGCAATGCGAAAGCCGAAAGGACGGTCTTCAAAAACGAGATAAGCAGTACCATCATCATCTATAAATTGTCCTATATCGCGGCTTCCGTGTCTGAGAGGACGAAAACTTTTTACATAACTAAACTGACCGTCAGGCTTATTACTTACAGCAATACCAACCCTGGCTACTTTATAGCTGCTGTTGTAGAGGTGAAAGTACATTACGTACTTATTTGTCTTTTTATTATAGTAAACCTTTGGCCTTTCCAATACCCATCTCCTTCCCAAATTTTCAGGGTCAGTCATTTTAACTACATCTCCTTCAAATTTCCAGCTAACCAGGTCTCTTGAAGAATAACAACTTACGTAACGATAGTTTGTATCCAGGCCTTGCGACCGTTCTTCACCGTACCAATAATATGTTTTACCTAACTTAATAATACCACCGCCATGAGCCTGTATGTGTTTACCTCTATTATCCGGCCATATTTCTCCCGGATAAATAATATTTTGTTTTTGTGCAAACACAGGTGTAAGGGTTATTATATAGATAACAATAGCCAATTGAAGCTTATAGAATGTGTACATGCAATAAGAATTTTATTTCAACGGGTTAATAATTAAAGCCTGTCCACCTTTAGCTTTTATGTTCAAAGGGAATGTGTCTCCTTTTTTTACATTCATTGTTCTTTTACGAATGCTCTCTTCATCGTCTTCATAAATAGTAGCAACGTACGTTTTCCCTTTAGTTAAAAAATCGAAACGGATGTTGTCTTTCCAATCTTCTAAACCTGCTGCATTTCCAACAAACCAGGTATCGCCTTTGCGCCGGGCAACACTAATATTTTTTCCAATATCTCCTGCTATGTAATGTGATTCATTCCACACTGTTGGCACGTATTTAAAAAATTCTATTTCTTCTTCATTAGTATAATCGTTAGGCTGTCCATACCAAAAAATTGATTGTAAGGGGCTGAAATAAATAACCGTTAAGGCCAACTGCTGAGCCATGCTTACTTTAATATTTTTGCTAAAGCTGTTCTTTGAATTTGGATAGCAAAAAGTAAAATCAGCGGGACCTGCAAGGAAGCGGGTAAAAGGCAAAACGGTATTATGAAAAGCATCCGGACTATTTTCATCGCCTCTGATTCCTTCCTGCGTTAGCAATGCAGGGAAGGTTCTGCTTAATCCTGTTGGCTTATAATTATCATGTATGTTGAGTATAAAACCATAATCATTTACTTTTTTAATTGCTGACGAAAGCCATGTAAGACCGCCCTGCGTTAATCCATCTACAAAGCCAAACTTTAATCCCTTTACACCCCAGCTTTTATACAAAGGAAGAATGGTATCGAGCTTAGCCCTTAATCCAACATAATTTACATAAAGTATTACACCGATTCCTTTTTCCTTTCCATGCTGAATCACTTTGGGCATATCAATTTGAGGTATGACTTGTGTAGGATCGGAGGAAGAACGAAACTCTGCTCCATACCATCCTGCATCGAACATGATGTATTGAAAGCTGTGCTTTTCCGCAAAGTTGATGCAGTCTATTGCACTTTGCGTATTTAATTGTGCCCTTATAAGCTTACCAGGTTTTATCCATGCAGGCACTTCTTTGGTCGATGGTGGAGAAAGTTTTAAAAAAAGCGCGCTGAATTGATGCAGACCAATGGCAGTTTTCGAAACGCTTACAGTTCGCCAGGGTATTTGAATATAACCTGATATTTTTACTGCAGAATCTCTTATAAAAGCTATGGCAAGACTATGAGGACTATTTCCTCTTTTTAATTCTGCTTTCGTATAGTTTTTATTATCTCCTTCACCTATGCTCACATAAACTTTTCCATTGGTTAGGGTGGCGGGCAAGTCACACGTTTTACTAAATGTATCTATACTGCCTGGGGTAAATACCGTTTCGTGGTTGTATTGATAAATAGTATATGGTTCCAGGAAATTAAACTCAGTATTTTCTTTTTTAATGCTATTATTTACCAGAGCTGCTTGCTGTGGTATTTCGTAACGAAAAGCAACGCTGCCATCAAAAACCCTTGCAACAAGATTATATTGTAAAGAAGATGATTGACAGGATAATATTACCTCATTACAATTGTTGGTAATAAAATCGTCTTCACCTAAAGGCCATTCAAATCTTTCTTTATTGCTTCTTTGAACTTTATTTTTTATCAATGCTCTTTCCCCTGCAGTAATGTCGTTCATCATAAATCCTAATGCTGACCATGTTATTACTTCCTGCCCTGACTGAAGCAGATGATACATTAGGTTTCCATCCTTATTTGTACCAACTTCAAATGAAGTTAATTTATCAGGAGATGAAATTTTATAGGAGGTTGTTAGCTGGCCATTAATAATTTGGCTTAGAGTAAGTAGTAGTATAAATAAGGAAAGTGTATTTTTTATTTTTTGCATTCCTAAGTTCTTTTCAGCTAAGGTCTGCTAATTAACGGTAATAGTATTAACTATGGAACACCGACTCAATTCCTGAAGTTTGTATAGAAGTGTTAGGAAAAGCTTTGTCATTGCTTCACGTCGCCCTGCCTTATGATTCGAGTAGTTGAACCCAGCATATCAGTACCATAAGTAACGCAACTTGTCGCGTTACCGGGACAGATCTTGAAGTAACAGCTAAAGCTGGCAGTAAATTGTTGACAGTATTAAGCATGTGATTATTTACAACCGTGAGGGAAAGGAATTTATTGTCCTTAAGTTGCATCAGTTTTATCTGATTTAGCTACCAGCTACCACCTGATCCGCCGCCGCCGAAACTTCCACCACCAAAACCACCAAAACCGCCACCGCCACCTGAACTTCCACCGCCAAAACCGCCGCCACCAAATCCGCCTGCGCTGCCCCAAATAATGGGTCCCCCCAAACCCCGGCCATAGCCTCGTCTGCTAAACATTCCGCCGCCCCTGCCTCCGCCACCTCTGCCCATTAGCATAAATATTATTATCAGTATAATAATGAATCCTAGTAACGAACCACCTCTTCCGGAGCTTCTTCTGCCACGGTTGCCATAGCCTGCCGGAGGTTGATATTCACCAGCAGCGGCTTTCATTACAGAGGTTGTTCCTAAATCGAGGCCACGGTAAAAATCATCTGCTCTAAAATTGGGTATTATATCGTTTTCAACAATTGTTTTGCATGTAATGTCGGGCAGAGCGCCTTCCAACCCATAGCCTGGTGCAATAAATACTTTACGATCATTTTTTGCAACAAGAAGAACAACTCCGTTATTATTTTTTTTATTACCAACTCCCCACTCTCTGCCGAGCTTAGTTGCAAAATCTACAGGGTCGTAATCGCTGGTTGTGGGGATAATAACAATAGCTACCTGGTTACTGGTACTATCGTCATAAGCTACCAGTTTTCTTTCGAGGCTTGCCTGCTGATCTGGTGTAAGTGTTTGAGTGAAATCATTCACCAATCTGGGGGGAGTAGGACGGGCAGGAATTGTTTGGGACATTCCTGCAAGCGCTGCAAAGAGAAGTGATGTGAAAAATAAAAGAAACTTCATGTATTAGTAAGAAACAATCCCGCAGTAGGCGGGATTGAAATTTTAATTGCCAAAAATTATTTCATCCGGCAGCTCATTTTTATCGCCGGTATCGTAGGGGAACTGTTGCTTTAATGCTTCACCAATGTCTTCAACAACAAGGCAGATACCACCTGTATAATCATCTTTTGTAAAAGCCGCAATAATTTTTTTTACTTCGTCGTCCCAATAAGGTGCACCGCAACGCTGGTAAATTCCTTCATCAGCAAACAAAGCTAACTGATGGTCATCTAAAGCAAGGTAAAGCAGAACTGCATTACGGTCTTTAGTGTTCGCCATCTTTAAGTTGAAAAAGATTTCTTTTGCCCTGTCAACCGGATCCATATACCTGCACTTGCTTTCTACAAAAACCCTAACCTCGCCACTGGTGTTTTTTTCAGCGTTTTGTATTGCCTGCACCATCCGTTGCTGTTGCTCAGGCGTAAAAAAATCTTTCTTCTTATTGAATGGAAATAGCCCCACGGTTATAATACTTTAAATTTAAAACTGAACTTGTGGCGCTCTATCTGCTCCCGGATCGGATGCGAAACCTTGCCTTGGCCTAAAGCCCATCATACCTGCAAAAATGTTGGTAGGGAACGAGCGAACCTTGGTATTATAGTTTTGAATTGTACCGTTGAAATCGTTTCGAGCCACTTTAATCCTGTTCTCAGTTCCTTCTAATTGTGCCTGGAGATTTCTAAAGGCATCGTTAGCACGCAGGTTAGGGTAAGCTTCTGAAACTGCCAGTAACCTGCCTAATGCGGTTGATAACTGTCCCTGTGCCTGTTGAAATTGTTGCACTTTTTCAGGAGTAAGATCGGCAGGATCTACCCTTACCGAAGTTGCTTTTGCTCTTGCTTCAATCACATTCGTTAGCGTAGTTTGCTCAAAATTAGCTTCGCCTTTTACAGTGTTTACAAGGTTTGGAATAAGATCGGCTCGGCGCTGATAATCACTTTGCACGTTGTTCCATGAATTTTTAACAACCTCATCCTGTTGTACAAGGCTATTATAACTTCCACAGCCGCAGCCACCAAGTATTAATATGGCAGCAAGAATAACTATTAACCCCAGATTTTTTGATCTCATTTTTTTAAATTTAAACTTTTTATCTATAAGAATTTAATCAACCAGTTTCTTAATCATTAAAAACCATGCCTTAACGATATTAATGTCAATTCGTCTTACCATTCATTGTTTGCGTGCGTTATTATTTTGCACATAGACGAAAACAAGTCATCCTTTTACACGTAGAATTATACTAATCTTGTCCTGACATTTTGTTTAAGTAAATCGGTTGAAGGCTTCAGAATAAATACTAATAACTTCTAAAGCGCTTAATAGCATGCCTGTTAGTCATAATATTTCTAAAGGGGTATTGGCAAATTAGCGGGAAGAGTTATGCCATGAGTTTGATGCAGAATTAAGTTAAAATAAATAGCCTAATGATAGTTGACTTGGTTATAAAGAAAGTTTACCCTGGTAATAATCCAAAATTTTGGCTCTAAACAAATAATCATACTTAGCAATTATCAAATTACTCCCCGACCGGTCTGCATTGTTCTTAGCAATTAAATAATCTACCTGTGTAACTACTCCGGCATTAAAACGTACCTCAGTTGTTCTGAATGATTCTGCAAAATCTGCTACCTGTCTTTCGAGCGTTTGCATTCTTTCTGATGCTGCATCTAAATTAAAATAAGCTTGCTCTATTTGTTGATTCAATTGTGTTTTTACTGCTTGTGCAGTGATGTCAGCATTCTTAATATCAATCTTTGCTATAGCCATCCTGTTCTTCGCCCTAAAGCCGTTGAGTATGGGAACACGAACATTTATAAACAAAGAAGTACCATAGTTGTTTTTAAACTGATCGGGGTAATTTATTTTTTCGGATGCATAGTTTTGCCGCTGAGTAATAACCGGAACTTTGTTTCCATTGAAGGTTACAAAATCTCCTGATGCTACTTCTATAGCATTTAAAAACACTTCCCGGTTAGCAGCATTCGAATAATTAGTATTTAAACTTCCACTCAGGCTTATAACAGGATAAGAGCTTCCGCGGGCTATTTGCAGACTCTTTGCAGCACTTTCTTTTCTTAGCTCAGATGCCCTAACCATTGGTAATTTATTAGCTGCCATATCATAAAGTGAAGCAGGTGTAGCTGCATATTTTGTATCAGCAGTATCTACAGGTATATTTTCTACGGTAATGCTTCTGTTGAAAGGAACATTCATTAATTGAGCAAGGGTTAGCTTAGCTCCATCTAATGCATTTTGATTGTTAATAATAGCAAGTTCATCATTAGCTAATTGCCCTTTTAAATCGTAGTACTGTGCAGGTGCAATCGCTCCTGCCTTATCTAAGATGGCTAACCTTTCTACTTGTTTACGGGTTACTTCTGCCTGGTTTTTTGATTGCTGCAAAAGGTCTTCATTATTCAAAATTTGAACGTATGCAAGTATAACATTCAGGGTAATGTTTTCCTTTGTTTGGGCGGCATCCAATTTATCAGCTTCATAGCTCAATTGGTTTTGTTTGATAGTATTTTTTATTTGCGAGCCGTTATATAAAAGAATGCCTGAACTCAAACTATAGTTACCAAAAGCAAGTGACCTGTTAATGTAACTGTTTGTAAAAGGGTCAATACTTCTTCCCTGGTTTAACCCGTGTCCGAGGTTCGCAAACAAATCAGGAAGCATGTTTGCTTTCGATTGTTTTAAAGTAACTGCTGAAATTTCAGCTTGCAGATCACTTCGTTGTGCTTCAGCATTGTTGGTAATTGCTTTGTCTACACATTCTTTTAAAGTGAGGCGATGTGCCCCTGCGTTAAATGGAGCAGAGAGATCTGCCCCGACCCTAAAGGGAGAGGAGAGAGGATCAGGTTGGCTACATAAACTTGAATAAATAAGCAATACGAAGATTAGCAGTGCACCGATTTTCGATTTTCGATTTTGTATTTTCCATTTTGGATAAGTTGCTCCAAATTTTACTTTTCGATTTTTGAATTTCGAATTTAGATTCTTCCCTTCTAAATA
>MWYU01000657.1 GCA_002050375.1 Chitinophagales bacterium 62-2 | reverse complement strand
GATGGGCTTATGCCGAAAACTGTACATTCATTGCGCATTCGGGTTCCGCAAGTATATGGCACGACGGTTCAAAAGATCGTGATTCAAAAACTATTTTAAAAAATTGTTCTTTTGAAGGTTTTGATGGTTTTAACTTAGGTCGCTATCATCGCGATGCGCAGTTTTATCTGATCAATTGTTCGTTTGCCAGCAACATGGCTGATAAAGACATCTACCTTGTTGCAACAGATAATCTTATTCAATGGGGCAGAAGGGTGTACTATTATAACTGTCATAGAAAAGGCGGGGACTACACCTGGCATAAGAACAATTTGAATGAGGCCGGAAATATTGAGCCTGCACATATTACAGTTAACTGGCTTTTTAAAAAGAAATGGCAGCCCGATCAAAAAAGAAGTATGTAGTAATTTAGTGCGGAAAAGCTTCTGGCAATATTTTGGTGCCGGATAAATTATAGTCAAGAAAAATTTTCATACAGTAAATTATAAAAGATGAAAAAGAGCATTTTAAAAGTTCACCCCGATGATAATGTAATTGTTGCTTTACGAGACCTTGCTAAAGGTGAAGAGGTTCGCTTGAATGGTCATAGCTATACATTGGTTGAAGATATCCCGGCCAAGCACAAGTTTGCAGAAGATCATCTTACACCCGGCGATAGATTAACCATGTACGGTGTGCTGGTGGGAAAGGCGCAAACAGAAATTCCTGCCGGCGCAAGAATTTCTACAAGCAACGTTAAGCATGCGGCAACAGGGTTTGAACTAGGAGGCCGTAAAACCAATTGGCACGTTCCGGATGTTTCTAAGTTTACTAATCGCACCTTTAATGGTTATCACCGAACTGACGGAAGCGTAGGTACTGCTAATTACTGGCTTATTGTTCCAATGGTTTTTTGCGAGAACAGGAACGTAGAAGTGATAAAAGAAGCACTGGTTGATGAGTTAGGATATGGTCGTCCGCAAAAGTATAAGCAATTTACCAAGCAGTTAAAAAGCTTGTATCATTCTGCTAAAACTACGCAGGAAATACTGGATGTAGAATTTAAAGATGAAAATGAAACCGTTAAACAGGACAGGCTTTTTAAAAATGTAGATGGTGTAAAATTTTTAATGCACGAAGGTGGTTGTGGCGGCATAAGGCAGGATGCTCAGGCTTTATGTAATTTACTTGCAGGCTATATTACACATCCCAATGTTGCCGGTGCTACGGTTTTAAGTTTAGGTTGTCAAAACGCCCAAATGCCCATGCTTGAAGAAGCCATAGCACAGCGTGCTCCAAATTTTAATAAGCCTGTATATTTTATAGAGCAACAAAAAGTAGGCACTGAAGAAGACACCATTGCACTTGCTTTAAAGCAAACGTTTGCAGGATTAATACACGCAAATCAATTTGAAAGAAAACCTGCCTCAATCACCCACTTATGCATAGGTCTCGAATGTGGTGGCTCTGATGGCTTCAGTGGAATCTCTGCTAACCCTGCAATCGGCTATACTTCTGATTTATTAGTGGCTGCAGGCGGTAGTGTTATTTTAAGTGAGTTCCCTGAGTTGTGTGGTGTAGAGCAGGAAATGAGTGACCGTTGTGTTGATGAACAAAAAGCCGCACGGTTCATAGATATTATGCGGCGATATGCTAAATCAGCAGAAGATGCAGGTTCCGGTTTCGATATGAATCCATCACCCGGAAACATAAAAGATGGATTGATAACTGATGCTATAAAATCGGCAGGTGCAGCTAAGAAAGGTGGAACTTCTCCGGTAGTTGATGTGTTAGATTATACTGAACCTGTTCGTGCTAAAGGTTTGAACTTATTATGTACGCCGGGCAATGACGTTGAATCTACCACTGCCGAAGTTGGTTCAGGCGCTAACATTGTTTTATTTACTACCGGTCTTGGAACGCCTACAGGTAACCCGATTGCTCCTGTGCTTAAAATATCAAGCAACACAAAGCTATATCAGCGGATGAACGATATTATCGATATCAATACCGGAACGGTTATAGAAGGTGAAGAAACCATTGAGCAGGCAGGCGCAAGAATTTTGGATTATGTAATTAAGGTAGCAAGTGGAGATGTAGTTGCCAAGTCTGTTAAGAATGGACAGGATGATTTTATTCCCTGGAAGCGTGGCGTGAGTTTGTGACAATGGGAAACATAAAATAAAATTCAGAAAGTAAACAGGACAGCGGTATACATGGTTGCAAAAACGTAATAAAACAAATAACATGAAAAGGATAGAATTGAAGGATCAATTAAAGGGAACCTTAATTGTACCAATTTGTCTGGGAATTATTTTAGTTCCGTTTTCAATGTTGATTGGGTGGAACTTAATGTCTTTATTTCTATTTTGGTTTGTTTTAATCCCGACATTCACGCTTTATCTTCCTACCAGGATTTCAAAAAATAAAAGTCATGTGGTTGAGTCATTAGTTGGACTAATGATCTTTTACGGGATAATGGTGTTTATGATTTATAAGCATTACAAGACGGATTACTTTAAAATAATGATCTTAAGTTTTGCAATAAATTTTCTATTAGTTGCGGTAATAACATTGAATAGAATGCGGGTTACAAAAACACTAACATAACCTGCATCTCTCTTTGCTTCTTTTGCATTGCCAGGCAAAGAAAGTAGCAAAGCTAATGTGCATATGAATTATGCAGAACATAGATTGTTAATTTGCGTACTATCACACACCTCCTCTGTTAACTCTATATCAACAACAACTAAAGCAACTATAATGAAAAAATTTCTTGACGAGAATTTTTTGCTGAAAACTAAAACTGCACAGCGTCTCTATCACGATTATGCTAAAGAGATGCCCATTATCGATTATCACTGTCATTTGCCCCAAAGCCAGATTGCGGAGGATAAGCAATTTGAGAACCTTACGCAAATTTGGCTATACGGCGACCATTATAAGTGGAGAGCCATGCGTACCAATGGAGTTGATGAAAGCTATTGCACGGGAAATCAACCCGACTATGCGAAGTTTGAAAAGTGGGCAGAAACTGTTCCTTATACCATGCGCAATCCTTTATATCACTGGACGCATCTTGAGCTGCAACGCTATTTTAATATAGACGAACTTTTAAGTCCGGACACTGCTAAGGAGATTTATGAGGAGTGCACTGCTAAGCTGCAAACTCCTGATTATACTGTTCGCAATCTGCTACGCAAGATGAATGTAAGGCTTGT
Organism: Chitinophagales bacterium 62-2; assembly: GCA_002050375.1. GTDB lineage: Bacteria > Bacteroidota > Bacteroidia > Chitinophagales > Chitinophagaceae > Segetibacter. The sequence goes on along the minus strand of MWYU01000657.1, from coordinate 10,557 downwards.
TTGTACAACAGATGATCCTGTTGATGACCTTGCACAACACCGGCAGTTAAAAGAAGAAGGCTTTGAAATTCCTATCCTTCCTGCATTTAGGCCCGATGCTGCAATGAATGTTGATAATCCTGTTACTTTCAATAACTATATTGGTCGTCTTGAAAAGGCTGCTGATGTTAGTATTGGTTCGTTTAAAGAATTTATGGATGCCCTAAAAAAGCGTCATGATTTTTTTGCTGCAAATGGTTGCAATGTTTCCGACCACGGCCTTGAACATATCTATGCAGAAGATTACACTGACGCTGAAATTGAAAACATTTTCAATGCTGTAAGATCCGGTAAAACTTTATCCGGGCTTGAAAGCAACCAGTTTAAATCGTACATGCTCATACAATTTGCTGAGTGGGATTGGGAAAGAGGCTGGGTACAGCAATACCATCTCGGCGCTCTTCGCAACAACAACAGCAGAAAGCTTCAGGAGGTGGGGCCTGATACGGGTTGGGACTCAATCGGCGATTTTCACCAGGGAAAAAACATGTCAAAATTCTTCAGCAGGCTTGAAGGCAGTAATAAATTAACTAAGACCATCCTATATAATCTTAACCCTGCCGACAATGAACTAATGGCAACCATGATCGGAAATTTTAATGATGGCTCTATTGCAGGCAAAGTGCAGTACGGTTCAGCATGGTGGTTCCTCGACCAAAAAGATGGAATGACAAAGCAAATAAATGCTTTATCTAACATGGGATTACTAAGCAGGTTCATTGGAATGTTAACTGACAGCCGCAGCTTTTTATCCTTCCCCCGGCATGAATACTTCAGACGGATACTTTGCAATTTATTTGGAGAAGAGATTGAAGATGGCGAATTACCAAACGATACTGAATGGATTGGTAAAATAATCCGGGACATCTGCTTCAATAATGCTAAGCAATACTTCAACTGGCAATTTTTAGATAAGCCTATTGCAGTAGCTGAGAAAGCTTTATAAGTGACTGGTTGCCGTTACAGGGTAAACAGTAATCATTAACGCTAATTTCTCTTCGTTAAGAGTATAGGTAAGTGCTGCTTTTAATGCCGGTCTTGTTCATTTCACCGGTTAACAAATAAGTGGTTCCCATACATAAAAAGCTCTAATACAAGAGAGCTCTCCTTCATTGTTATTTTTTCACTTTCTTTGCCACGCAAACTTTGAAGCATGAGCAAAAAGACGATAGCTTTTGTTACAGGTGGTTATAGCGGCGAGGCAGTTATTAGTTACCAAAGCGCCATTACTATCGAAAATAATATTGATACAAAAAAATATAATGTTTATAAAATAGATATAAACCCGGCTGGCTGGTCGTATGATAACAATGGCGAAAAGATTGCAGTTGACAGAAACGATTTTTCGATAACTGCAAATGGACAAAAGATAACTTTCGAGGCTGTTCTTATTGGTATTCACGGTACCCCCGGCGAAGATGGAAAGCTGCAGGGATATTTCGACATGCTTAACATTCCCTATTCCAGTTGTAATGCTGCCACCTCTGCTTTAACTTTCAATAAAAGATATACTGTTGCTGTGGCTTCTTTCGGCGGCATTAAAGTTGCCCGGTCTGTCTTGTTAATTAAAAATAATTTTATAAGCGCTGATGAAGTAGCAAGCCAACTTCAATTTCCTGTTTTTGTTAAGCCAAATAATGGTGGTTCAAGTATTGGCATGTCAAAAGTTAATGAGCCGTCTGAAGAGCTGGGACTGGCTATTGAGAAAGCTTTCAAAGAAGACGACCAGGTGCTTATCGAAGAGTTTATAAAGGGAAGAGAATTTACCATTGGTGTTTTTAAAAGCCAGGGAAATATTATAACACTTCCAATAACAGAAGTAATAAGTAAAAAGGAATTTTTTGATTATGAAGCCAAATATGTAAAGGGCATGAGTGAGGAAATTACTCCTGCGCAAGTGGATGAAGTAATAGCACAAAAAATAAGAGCCAGTGCTGTAAAGGCTTACGAACTTTTAGATTGCAGAGGGGTAGTTCGGGTAGATTTTATATATAACCAGGCTGCTGAACAACCATACATGCTTGAGGTAAATACAGTACCGGGACAAAGTGAGGCAAGTATTGTTCCTCAACAGGTAAGAGCAATGGGCTGGACGATGAAAGACTTTTACTCGGCCTTAATCGAAGAATGTTTTAAATATTAATTTACTTACAAAAGCAGAAACATCATATAGTGTTTAATTTTTTAACACATCGGCCCCTGTGGGTTAACGTACTTGTTGTATTAGTTGTAACAGCTTTACTTATTTTACTATTCTTTGGCTCTCTCGATTATATAACTAATCATAACAAGTATGAGAAAGTCCCCTCCGTTATTGGTAAAAATATAGACGCTGCAAGAAAAATACTCGAGAACAAAGGGTTTGAAGTAGAAGTTCAGGATAGCCTTTATATTGATACTTTACCAAAGCTTGCCGTAATTAAGCAATCGCCGGGTGGAGATGCAACTGTAAAAGTTAACCGTACTATTTATTTAACATTAAACAGAGCTAAGCCCCCTTTGGTTGAAATGCCTAACCTGGTTGGCTTCTCTATAAGAAATGCTGAAATGTATCTCGAGAATTTAGGCTTGCACAGGGGCGATACTACGTATAGACCGGACATTGCTAAAAACGCGGTACTAGAACAGTTGCATAACGGCCAGCCAATAAAATCCGGCACTAAAATTTACATGGGAAGCACCATTGGTTTTGTATTAGGCAGCGGTGTAAGTGATGAGGATGTAGCGGTTCCAAACCTGATAGGAAGAACTTATGCCCAGGCAAAATCTTTGTTGCGAAGTAAGAATATTAACTTTACGCCGGTAATTGATATGAATGTAACCGACACTGCAAATTCATACGTTACCCGGCAAAGTCCAACAAAATATACGGAGTTCGATGGCGAAAGGAGAACAAACAGAATTAAGCCAGGTCAGAACATTGATATTTGGTTAAGTACAAAACCCTTGCAGGCAGATACTACCACGGTTTCTCCTCCTGAAGATGAGCAATAATTTAAAACTTATGATATGCAGAATATATCAGTTGAACAATTAAAAGCCCGGATGAATGCAGGTGAAAAACTGAATCTGCTCGATGTTAGAGAAGATATTGAAAGGACTGATTTTAACATTGGCGGAACTCACTTTCGTTTGCGCCGGATACAGGATATGGCTATTGAAGATATTGAAGATTTAAAGGATGAGGAAGTTATCTGTTATTGCCGCAGCGGCCAGCGAAGCCAAATGGCATGCCTGATGCTTGAACACATGGGATTTAAAAATACCGTAAACGTAACCGGCGGTGTTTTGGATTGGATGGAGAAATATGGCAGGTAACTATTTTGGTAAAGGTTAAGATTAAACGTGAAGCATGTAATTCTATTGCCGCTTCTTCGCCCGCCTCCTTCTTTCAAAAGCTGCCTTCTCCGGCCTTTGTACAAGTTACAGTTTAGCTTTTATAAAAATCCTCTCAACCTCATCTATTAAAATTTACTCATCTTCTATAATAGTACCTATAACAAAGGTTGTACAAAATAAAGCAGAGGCTTTGTTACAAAGCCAAAAGGTATAGGTGAGTAGCTAAAATTATCCTCTGTTAAAAGGTATTGTAAAAGAATGAATAACAATATTAGTGCAGCAACAGGCTAACCAATAAAAACACCAGTACTTCTAAATTCATAATCATTCTCATCATTCAAGTAACCTTTATGGAAAACAATAACGACTCTTCGCGCAGAGAATTTATTCGAAAAACCGGTCTGATCGTAGCTGGTATTGCTTCAACTTCTTCTGTATTGAAGGCATCGGGTTACCATCACATCCCCGGGGCGAATGAACGTATACGGGTAGGTTTTATTGGTGTGGGAAACCGCGGATCGCAATTACTGAACCTGTTTATGAAACACGCCGATTGCGAAATTGCAGCCCTGTGCGATATCTACGCCCCATATACCACACGTAACCGAAATGAGGTAGAACCACGTTATCTCCAGGCCATGGGCGGGCAGATACCGAAAATGGGAGAAAAGTTCTCGAGCCCGCCGAAGATCTACACCGATTACCGCCAACTTCTCGAAGACAAAAGTATTGATGCCGTTTGTATTGCAACGCCGGATCATTGGCATGCATTGCAGACTGTGCATGCTATTAAAGCCGGAAAGGATGTGTACGTTGAAAAGCCTTTAACCAATACCCTATACGAAGGCCGGAAAATGGTGGAAGCCCAGGTTGCAAGCAAACAGGTTGTGGCTGTGGGATTAAACCGCCGTGGCAACACGGTTTACCAAAAGCTTGCTGCTGACATTCCACAAGGAAAAATAGGTAAAGTGACTGTTGCCCGCGCTTTTCATATCGGTAATATGTCCCCATCTGGAATTGGAAAAATGAAGCCTGAGGAACCGCCAAAAGATTTCAATTGGGATATGTGGCTCGGCCCGCGGGCTTATCGTCCTTACCAGTATAACATAGCTCCGTATATGTTCAGGTGGTGGCGCGACTACTCCTCGCAGATGGGCAATTGGGGCGTCCATTTTATGGATGTTATCCGCTGGATGATGGGCGAAAAAGCACCAACAGCAATCAGTGCTCACGGAGGAAAATTTGCTATAGATGACGACAGAACAATCCCTGATACCATGCAGGTAACATACGAATTTGGATCGGGAGCGATAGTATCGTTTTGTATTTATGAAGCAAGCAGCGGCGGACTGTTTCCTTTTGGAGAAGTCGAGCTTCGTGGTACCAACGGAACCTTACATGCAAGCGAGGGGGGGTATCGCATTACTCCCGCAACTAAAGGGCAATTTCAAACGTGGGACAAGCTGATGGAGCCCGAAGAGTTTAGTGCAAAAAACCAAATGTTAAGTGATGGGAGCAGCGGCGATAGTACTGCAAACCTTGTCCGCAATTTTCTCGACTGCATTAAATCACGTAAAGCTCCGTTGTGCCCCTTAGAAGAAGGACACCGGTCTACCAGTTTCGCTCATTTAGCAAACATTGCATTGGCTACACGCGAACGGTTGCAATGGGATGCTGAAAAGGAACGGTTTACCAACAGCGGGGAAGCCAATAAAATGCTGCAGTACGAATATCGGAAGCCGTGGAAATTTTAATGTGGTGTATGAAAGCAGGCCTATAAATTCGTTTATGGGATAGTGGCCGGTGTATTAAGATTTTTATTTTTCCCACTGTATGTTTATTCTGATAGCGAAGAGGATGGACACATTTTATTTAAAATACAACGACAACTGCATTTCAACTAACTAATATAATGACTGATAATACTATTTCCCGTCGCCGCTTTATCGGAACTGTAGCAACAGCAGGCAGCTTATTACCAATGGCTGTCCCTGCTAAAAACGCTGCATCTACCTTTTACCCAAAATCGGAATCTCAAATCTGCATTTTTTCCAAGCATTTGCACTGGTTAGAAATTCCGGAAATGGCGAAAGCTGTGGCTGATATGGGTTATGATGGCATTGATTTAACGGTGCGAAAAGATGGGCACATTGCGCCGGAAAAAGCCTCTGAAGAATTACCTAAAGCCATAGCACAAATAAGAAAGGCAGGTTTAAATGTTCCTATGATCGCAACGGACATCATTGATCCTGACCACCCCTTAACCGAACCTATTTTAAAAGCCGCCAGCGCTTCAGGTGTCAGGTTTTACCGCACTTCGTACCTTAATTACGACCCATCCTTAGGGGTGGCTAAAAGCCTGGAAAAACATAAAAAACAATTGGAGAAACTCGCGGCTCTAAATAAAAAATATAACATTCATGGGGCTTATCAAAATCATGCGGGTACCAGGGTTGGTGCTGCCGTATGGGATTTATGGTTGCTTTTGAAAGACATTGATCCAGGGTGGCTCGGTGTTCAGTACGATCCAAAACACACTACAGCCGAAGGCGGACAGTCATGGATATTTGATCTGGATTTATTGCAAAACCACATCCGGTGCATGGACATCAAAGATTTCTACTGGAAGAAAGACGGAAATGTATGGAAACATAAGCTTGTGCCTTTAGGTGAGGGAATGGTCGATTTTAAAAAATACTTTTCGCTGGTGAAACAGTATAATATTTCCGGCCCTATTTCCATTCATTTTGAATATGATCTTGGTGGTGCGGAGGCCGGTAATAAGAAAATCTCTATTGCCAAAGAAGATGTATTGGCGGCTATGAAACGTGATCTGCAAACCTTGCGCACACTGCTGCAGGATGCTGGGTTGAGTTAACAATTATAAACGAACACTATGAATGGAAAAGAAGATAGGGAGGGCTTTTCAAGGAGAAAATTTATAAAAGGAATTAGCATGGCCGCGGGGTCAGGTCTCATCAATACACCGTTAATAAATAAACTGGCTGCACAACCTGCACCTGCCTTTAAAACAATTAAAGTAACCCAAACTAATGCTGATTTTGAGCGGGAACCTATGATCCGCCCATTTGGTTTTAAGGGTGGTTACATGACGGAATGTGGCAAACGGCTTCTCAATTACAAATAGACACAGGTACCAGTAAAATAGGTATTAGCACGCAAAACGTTTTGTACGCTGATGCAGACCTATTTTCGTCCCATACAGAAGCGGGGGGCAACGCATTAATGTATGCCCTAACCGATAGGGCTTTGCAACTTGTAAAAAACTTACCCTTTAACACCCCTGTAAAACTGCTTGACGAAATACTGCCGCAAGCATATGCTGAAGGACAAAAGCTAACTGGTAAACCAACGCTAAACAAAATTTTTGCTTTAAATGCATTAATTGGAATAGACAATGCAGCGTGGTTACTGTACGCAGCAGAAAATAACCTAGAAGATTTTGATGCAATGATTCCCGCAGCTTACAAACCTGCTCTGTCGTATCACAATCAAAAGGTTGCGATTATGTATCTCGCCTCCTACAACCTGCAGCCGGAAGAACTAAAAAAAGCGGTAACTGAACAAGGCTATTTTGTAATCAAGATAAAAATAGGACAACCTGGAACGCAGGCCGAAATGCTCGAAAAAGATAAAGCAAGGCTGTCCGAAGTTCATAATATCATTAAAGATGCCCGGACGAAACAAACTAAAAATGGTAAACTTTTTTATACACTTGATGCAAATGGACGTTATGAGAAAAAGGAAACTTTACTTAGGTTAATGGAACATGCAAAGAACATAGGCGCTTTTAACCAGATACTATTTATTGAAGAACCTTTGAACGAAACCAACGACGAAAATGTAACGGACGCAGGTGTGCGAATAGGTGCAGACGAAAGCGCGCATGACGAAGAAGGCGTTTTACGACGTTTGCAGCAAGGCTACGGAATGGTAGTGCTTAAGGGCATTGCAAAAACACTAAGCCTCTCAATGAAAATAGCCCAATTGGCACATAACCGGGGAGTTCCTTGTATGTGTGCGGATCTTACTGTAAATCCAATATTAATTGACTGGAATAAAAACCTGGCTGCGCGTTTAAAACCTTTTCCCGGTTTAGAAATGGGCCTGCTCGAAACAAACGGTGATCTTAATTACAGGAACTGGGAAAAGATGCTTACTTATCATCCGGTTTCCGGCGCTTCGTGGACTCAGGCCCGAAACGGAGTTTTTGAATTGGGTGAGGATTTTTACAAACGCAGCGGAGGAATTTATCAGCCTTCGAGTCACTACCAGAAGATGCTCACAAAAATTAAATAAGCGTTTAATGAAGGTTTTGAATAATGATAAAATACCCGCAATATTCCGCCTGCTGTTGTTTACTATAAAATTAATCAGCCAGAGATGTAGTATAAGCCCCAACCGCTTTTATTTCAGTAAAACGACCTATGGTTACCGCAGCTCTCTTTCCCTATTTTTCTTAGGTCGCTTATAAGTCTACAGCTTCACATTAATCCCAACCATATAATTCGTTCCCGCCATAGGGAAGTAGTAATTTTCAGTTGTTTTTGCACCAGCATTTATATAGCTGAAAGTATAACCGTTTGGTTCGTACATCTTATTTAAAACATTATTAACCAGGGCAATAAAGTTCCATTCTTTAAACAACTTGTTTTTAATGGTATAAGTAAGCCTTACATCCTGTACAAAATAAGGATTTAAACTGCGTGTTTTGTTTTCGGTGTTATCAAGATATTGCCTGCTTACGTATTTGCTTAGCAAGCTTACTTCCGCATTTTTAACAGGAATTAGGTTTAGTGTAACCCCGCTGATAACGGTTGGTGAAAACGAAATATCAGTATTAGTATAGCTTAATTTTACCTGGCCTCCATTGTCATAATCATCTAAGTATTCATTGGAGCTTTTTATCTTATTTCTGCTTAAACTAACATTGGCTGTGGCATTCATCCTTGTTGTAATATGTAATCCTCCCTGTAATTCAACACCTGCCCTGTAACTATTAGGAACATTAACCCTTGTATAAGCGCCCACATCATTAATTTGTCCCGTTAATATCAACTGATCTTTATACAGCATATAAAAGCCTGTTGCACTTAAGCTGTAATTGCTTCTCCGTTTTTCAACTCCCAGTTCAAAGTCGTGCAGAGTCTCTGCTTTTGGTTGTTGGGTAATACCTGCTTCAAAATCATTTCGGTTAGGCTCTTTAGTTGCAAGGGCATAACTTAAGTAAGCCTGTAATCCATTATTGGTATAAGTAACCCCGGCTTTTGGGTTGATGAAATTAAAGTGGCGGTTTACCAGTACAGTGGGATTATCTCTAAAGCCATTGATGTTGTAATGAACGTTGCGATATTGTAAATCTGCATAAAGTTGCAATTGATTATTTATGCTGTGCTGCCATTTTGTATAAATATTATTATCAGTTTTCAGAGCGTCATTTTTATAAAACCTATAATCTTTGGGTATACCCGTTTGCGCCCATATTACTTGACCGAAGTGGTCGCCGTTATAACGATTCCATGCGCCTCCAAAAGTTAGCTCGTCGTTATTCTTTTTGTATTGAAGAGAGAATATTTGTCCATAAAAAGAATTATCCAACCAGAGTTGTCTTACCAAATCAGTTTTTGAAACAGTAGCGCCATTAATAACCGGGTTCATCAAACCATAATTGCTGAATTTAGCCCCGGCTTTATATTGCTCGTAATAACCACTTCCTTTAATAAGAAATACCCCGGTATTGAAAGAAAGATTTTGATTAAAACTATGGTTGAAGAACAACTGGTAATGATCCTGCTGATAATTATCAGTTTCGTTTTCGTAGGGTTCACCGGATTTGGCTGTACCGGCAGAATTATAAGTACGATTGGTTTGTAACATACTTTCAGGAACCCCATTCCACGCCTGGTAAGTTTTTTCAGTTCCCGAAAAAACATTTACACGAACGGTGGATTTTTTATTAATGTAAGCGGTTGAAAAGTAAAACGACTTCAGGTTGGTAGATGCCCTGTCGATATAACCATCGCTGCTTATTCTGCTAAGTCTTGCATCAACAGTAAAATGATCGTTTATTAAACCACTTCCTGCTTTAATCGTATTTTTCCATGTGTTGAACGAACCGTAACTGTTGTTAAACTCGCCGTAGGCTTTCTCATTAAACTCGTTGGTGCTAAGATGCAGGCTGGCACCGAAAGCTCCCGCACCATTGCTGCTTGTTCCCACGCCTCGTTGTATCTGAATAGAGTTTACAGATGACGCAATATCAGGCAAGTCAACAAGGAAGGTTCCCTGGCTTTCAGGGTCGTTATATGGAATGCCGTTAAGGGTCACGTTAATTCTTGTAGCATCACTTCCGCGGATGCGGATGCCGGTATAACCTATTCCATTACCGGCATCTGAATTAATTACCACACCTGGTGTTTGATTCAACAGGAATGGAAGGTCCTGACCAAGATTATTTTTTTCGATATCCCGTTTGCTAACATTTGTTTTTGTAAAAGGAGTTCTCTCTGCCGCCCTTACTGACTTAACTTCAAGGGGTTCAAGAAAATAAGATTGTTGCTGCAACGAAAGGTTGGCAATAGTTACGTCATCTGTAACTTCTACATTCAGGCTTTCTTTTCGCATACTTATATGCTCAAAAGTTACTTTGTAAATTCCTTTTTTCTTAAGTCCTCTAAATTCGTACAGGCCTTCTGCATTAGTAGTTTGGTCTGCAATAGCAACATCGTCTTTTTCCAGCGATACTGTTGCTGCTTCGACAGGCTGTTGGGTTTGTTTGTCAAAAATATGGCCTTTAATACTGTACTGTGCGTGTGCAAACACTGTAATGCAAAAGGCAGCGATAGTTCCCAAAAGATATTTCATCTGCGCATTTTTATGCTGTTAAAAAAAGTTGGGAACAGGGAAATGCAGACAGGAGAGGGCAATAGAAAAATTTGACACCTTCCCTTCGCAGGAATTACCCTGTTCAGGTTCTACGGGTATTATCTCAGCCTTCCGCTAATTTTGGAAAGCACCCCGGGATGAAACCATTGGTTTCATACTGCAAAAATAAGTGGGAAAAATCTATTTCGATGTAACTTTTTCTAAACCTTTGCGTTCAACTCAAAACGGCTAAAAAAATGAAGAGAAGTTTTTTATTTATAATGTTGGTTGCAG
>MWYU01000656.1 GCA_002050375.1 Chitinophagales bacterium 62-2 | reverse complement strand
CATCTGTGTCGGGGCGGCAAGATTCGAACTTGCGACCTCCTGCTCCCAAAGCAGGCGCGATAACCGGGCTACGCTACGCCCCGATCCTTAAGAACCAGTCCGGTGAAGCGGTGAGGGAGGGATTCGAACCCTCGGTACAGTTTAACCCGTACGACGGTTTAGCAAACCGTTCCTTTCGGCCACTCAGGCACCTCACCAAGCCTTCCCTTTTTGAGGGGTGGCAAAAATAAGCGTATTAGGTTTACTTCCCAAATCCATTCTCATTTTTTAAAAATCTTCCAGCACAGGTTAGGTTTACTGTTAAAGCAGATGAAATAAGTTAACGAATAACAAGTTCTAATAGCGGTGTTTGTAGTGGCACTCATAAGTACATTTGTATCCCGAATCTCTACTACCATTTCTACAAATAAAAATCCCGCCCTTAAGCAGGTGCGGGACAATTTCTTTTTATAGGTTTGCTTACATAGCAGCTAATTGAACTTTTTGCTGCAGTTCCATCACATTTTCTTTGAAAAGACTATCTGTATCCATAAGATCTTTTACTGTTTGACAACTGTGAATAACAGTGGTATGATCACGGCCGCCAAAATGTTCCCCAATTGTTTTTAAGGAGTTTTTGGTAAAGGCTTTTGCAAGGAACATAGATATTTGCCGTGCCTGAACAATTTCGCGCTTCCTGGTTTTTTGCAGCAATTTATCGTAAGGAACATCAAAGTATTCGCATACCATTTTTTGAATAGTTTCGATAGTAATTTCTTTGCTGCTTGTTTTTACAAAGTTCCTTAAAACTTTCTTTGCCAGTTCAAGATCAATTTCTCTTCTGTTTAAAGATGATTGAGCAAGTAAAGAAATTAAAGCGCCTTCAAGTTCGCGGATGTTGCTGTTGATGTTATAAGAAACATACTTCACCACTTCCTTAGGCATATCTAAACCATCGTTCTTCATCTTACGATCAAGTATTTCTATCCGTGTATCATAGTCAGGCATTTGAAGATCGGCACTTAATCCCCAGCGAAAACGGCTCAATAATCTTTCCTGTAAACCATCTAAATCTTTCGGCGGTTTATCTGATGACAACACTAATTGTTTACCTGATTGATGCAGGTGATTGAAGATGGCAAAAAATGCATCCTGGCTTTTTTCTGCCCTGTTAAAAAATTGGACATCATCGATTATTAATACATCAATCAATTGATAGAAATGTATGAAGTCGTTAATAGCATTGTTACGACTATGATCCTGGAATTGGTTAATGAACTTTTCAGAGCTTACATACAGAACAACCTTGTTTGAATGCAGGCGTTTTACCTCGTTACCTATAGCTTGTGCAAGATGCGTTTTACCTAAACCTACTCCACCATAAACTACCAAAGGATTAAATGAATTTGCGCCGGGTTTTTCTGCAACCGTTTTACCCGCACGACGGGCGACACGGTTACAATCACCTTCTATATATGAGTCGAAAGTATAGATAGGGTTTAACTGCGGATCTATCTGCATTTTTTTTAGACCAGGTATAACGAAAGGATTCTTAACCGGGTTATTTATCACCAGCGGAAAATCCATTTCGTTGTTGCTATATGTCTTTAAATTATTTGCAGGAACATCCATGGTTAAAGGTTTGTTGCTGTTGTTACCGCTATCAACCATTATCCTGTATTCAAGCCTTGCATCTTTACCTAATTCTCTTTTAAGTGTCTTGGCTAAAAGGTTTACATAATGTTCTTCGAGGTATTCGTAAAAAAACTGACTTGGCACTTGTATAAGCAAAACATTACCTTTTAATTCAACCGGTTTAATTGGTTCGAACCAGGTTTTGTAATGTTGCCATTCTACTATGTCTTTAATAATTTTTAAACAATTACTCCAAACTATGTCAGCAGTTATGGTCATGTTTATCATTAAAGTTTTTTATGTTGAGTTAAGAATGTTAGTATGTTGAACTTCCTGTTAAATTTTCTACACACATCGTGTATAAAAAAATTTGGAGGGGGAGCGAATATCAAACTTTATTATTTAAAAAAAAATTTTTTATACACTTGGTTTTACACTTACAACTACAGTATTGACTTTGAAAAAAAAGTTTTTTTAAACGCTGAAAAAAGGATAATTTAAGCAACCATAAATGAGTTCTTTTAGATAATACGATTAACAAAAATTCTTTTATTTAAATACATTTTTTGTAGAAAAGAAGTGTTTATAAATGTACATGTAAATTGGAGTATAACATAATTAAAATACTAAATAATTTATCAATAATAATTTGCACCATTCTTCTTTGTTTTTATTGATACTAACTACTTAATATTACTTGTATTAGATACTCTATAATAGTTTTTGTACACTATTTGCATTCCATTTAATATCGTTTGGCAAAGTTTGAAACACCGTTTAATTAATGTGTAGTAAAATTGAACTCTAACACAGAGTATAGTTATTCAGTATAACTATACATAGCTTATCATTTGGTGATTAGTTAGCTTTTTATGTCATCAGAAATTTTTTAAATGATACTTTTGTTCAAATAATTATTTTAAAAATGTCATACGAGATAACAGGTAAATTAATTGCAAGATTTGATATAGTACAACGTAACGAAAATTTTAAAACAAGAGAATTTGTTATTGAAAAAACGGAAGATGCCAACGGAAGATCTTTTACAAATTTTATAAAGTTTCAATGCGTGCAGGACAAGACAGCAATGCCCGACAGATTTAATATTGGCGATGAAGTAAAAGTGCAATTTAATATAAAAGGAACCCGGTGGGAAAAAGACGGCAGAACAAATTATATCACTAACCTGGATGCGTGGCGCATGGAAAGTTTAAAGCTGGCACAGAACAATGGTAACGAGGTTAACTATAACGATATTCCACCAGCAAACGTAGTGGATGATCTGCCATTTTAAATCGCGGATTATATTGCTTATGGGATTGCGGATTACAAAATTATTTTGGTCGCTGATTATTGGATTTATATGATCGTTGATTACACAGATTATTCAATCACCGGTTACACAGTTCCACGTGATAGATTATAACACATATAACAGGATAAGAAACAAGTAAACCTTTATTACTCCCCTTTAGGGGCCGGGGGCATGCAACAACAACTTACATTAAAACTGCTTCCCTCCGAAGCTGCTAACGATGACATAATTAAAAATGTTATTGCTCGTTCTACCGGCAAAAAAGAAAGTGAGATAACAGGCTTTCATTTGCAAAAAAAGTCAGTTGATGCAAGAGGCAAACAAACATTTATCAATCTTACGTTGAAGGCTTTTATTGACGAGCCATTTTGTCAAAGAGAAATCAGCAAAGTTTTTTTTAAAGATGTAACGCAGGCACTAAAAAAAGTGATCGTAATCGGTGCAGGACCTGCAGGCCTATTTGCTGCTTTAAAACTTATAGAACAGCGCATACAACCCATTATTTTAGAACGTGGTAAAGATGTAAGACTAAGACGAAGAGACTTAGCTGCACTAAATAAAGAGGGTATCATAAATCCGGATAGCAACTACTGTTTTGGCGAAGGCGGCGCTGGCACTTACAGCGATGGCAAATTATACACACGCAGTAACAAGCGCGGAGATATTAACCGAATACTTAACCTGTTTGTACAATTTGGGGCAGAAGAGACTATCTTATACGAAGCTCATCCGCATATCGGCACTAATAAATTACCTCAGATCATAACGGCAATGCGGAAAGCAATTATGGGTTATGGAGGTCAGTTCCTGTTTGAGAAAAAGGTCGTTGATCTTATTTGTGCTAACAACAGAATTGAAGGAATTAAAACAGCAGATGGCGATTTGTTTAAAGCTGATGCCGTTATACTTGCAACCGGCCACTCAGCAAGAGATATTTTTACATTACTGCATAAAAAAAAATTGCTAATTGAAGCAAAGCCGTTTGCTTTGGGCGTTCGCATCGAACATCCGCAATCTATTATTGATAGTATTCAGTATGGCTCCCTCCCGGCCTTCCCCAATGGGGGAGGAGGTTTTTCAAGAGATGAACATTTGCCGCCAGCATCGTATAGTTTAGTTGAGCAGGTTGCAGGAAAAGGGGTGTTTAGTTTCTGTATGTGCCCTGGCGGAATCATCGCGCCTGCTTGCACTAGTTCAGATGAATTGGTTGTAAACGGATGGAGCCCCAGCAAGCGCAACAATCCTTATGCAAACAGTGGTATGGTTGTAAGCATTTCTGATACGGATTTACGGGATTGTAAGGATTACAGGGATTATATGGAGGATAAAAAGATAGAAATGAATTCACCATTACGGATGATGTATTTTCAGGAAATGGTGGAAAGAAAGGCTTATACCAGCGGAGGCGGCAACTTTGTAGCACCTGCACAACGTATGGCTGATTTTTGTTTCAATAAATTATCTTCTTCATTGCCCGATTGCAGTTATTTGCCTGGGATAGAAAGCGCTGACCTTAGAACAACGCTTCCAACCTTTATTTATGAAAGTTTGCAGGAAGGCTTAAAATCATTTGGCAAAAAAATGAAAGGTTACTTTACAAACGAGGCAGTTATAGTGGCAGCAGAAAGCAGAACATCCTCACCTGTACGCATACCAAGAGATAGCGTAACATTGCAACATCCCCAAATTAAAAATCTTTACCCATGCGGCGAAGGTGCAGGGTATGCAGGAGGCATTGTTAGTGCCGCAATGGATGGTGAAAGAGTGGCGGCAATGATTGGTCAGAACCGGGATTTATGGGATTAGTGAGATTATGATGAGATGAAGGCCTTTGTGTAACTTCGTGTTCTTCGTGTATTCTTAGTGGATCAAATATTCTTTCATTCATCTATTTTCAATTTTCAATTTTCCTTCATGCTTATAAAAACTTTTGGCAGTGCTGTTTATGGTGTTGAAGCTATAAACATAACCATTGAGGTGAATGTAAGCGAAGGCCAGGGTTATTTTTTAGTTGGTTTACCTGATGGCGCGGTTAAGGAAAGCCAGCAACGAATAGACAGTGCGATTAAATCAAATGGCCTAAGGATGCCACGAATTAAAATTGTGGTGAACATGGCACCTGCGGATATTAAGAAGAGTGGTTCTGCATTCGATCTTCCCATAGCTATTGGTATTCTTGGTGCAAGTGAACAGCTAGAAAATATTGAACGTATAAAGGATTATGTGGTAATGGGCGAGCTAAGTTTAGACGGAGCAATTCAATCAATTAAAGGCGCTTTGCCAATCGCCATACAAGCCCGTAAAGAAGGATTTAAAGGGCTGATTGTTCCAAAGGTTAATGCACGCGAAGCGGGCATGGTAAATAATGTGAAAGTGTATGGAGTAACACACTTGCAGGAGGTGATTGATTTTTTTGCAAACGAAGATTCGTTAGAGCCTGTAGATGTAAATACACGGGAGGAGTTTTACAATTCCCAATCTGAATTTGATGTCGACTTTAGTGATGTTAAAGGCCAGGAAAACATTAAACGTGCATTAGAAATTGCAGCGGCCGGAGGGCATAATGCTATACTGATCGGTCCACCAGGTGCGGGCAAAACAATGCTTGCAAAACGATTGCCCACTGTGCTTCCTCCGTTAAGTTTGCAGGAAGCTTTGGAAACTACCAAGATACATAGTGTAGCAGGTAAACTTCCTGAAAATGCATCCTTAATAAATAAACGACCCTTTCGTAGTCCTCATCATACCATCAGCGATGTTGCACTTGTTGGTGGGGGAAGTGTGCCCCAACCCGGCGAGATTTCACTGGCGCATAACGGTGTATTGTTCTTAGATGAATTACCAGAGTTTAAACGTACCGTTCTTGAAGTAATGAGGCAACCAATGGAGGAAAGACGAGTAACTATTTCAAGAGCAAAAGTAGCGCTTGATTTTCCGGCGAACTTTATGTTGATTGCCAGTATGAATCCCTGCCCCTGCGGTTATTACAATCATCCTGAAAAAGAATGCACCTGTCCGCCGGGAGCAGTTCAAAAGTATCTTAATAAAATATCAGGACCCTTACTTGACAGAATAGATTTGCATGTTGAAGTTACGCCGGTTTCATTTTCAGAACTGAGTAATCATACCAAAGGAGAGCCTTCAACCAACATTCGTGAGCGTGTTATAAAAGCAAGAGAGATACAGGCAGAACGATATAAACAAAGCCCTGGTGTGTATGGAAATGCCCAAATGAGCAGCCAGCAGTTAAGACAAATATGTGTGATTGGGCAAGCAGGAGAAGCTTTACTTAAAAGAGCAATGGAAAAGCTTAATCTATCTGCACGAGCTTATGATCGTATTCTTAAAGTCTCCCGAACCATTGCCGACCTTGCTGCAAGTGAAGAGATTAAAGTAGAACACCTGGCGGAAGCTATTCAATACAGGAGTTTGGATAGAGAAGGATGGGCGGGCTGAGGCTAAAGAATTCATGTAGCTGAAAGGGGAACAAAACGGCATAAGAAACTTGGAATGGTATTAGTATTAATACTCTAAACTATCAACATGGATTTTGTACCATTAGAAAATGAAGAACAAATAAGCGAGATAAAAAGAGCAAAAGGATATAATGTTATTTTTAAACACAATACTACCTGCCCAATCAGTAAAAGCGTTCGAAGTAAATTTGAGGAGGAAGCAGATACACTCCCCGAAGTAAATTCTGTTTATTTTCTCGACCTGCTTGCCAACCGAAACCTTTCTGATGCTATTGCAAAAGAATTTGATGTTGAACACGAATCTCCACAGTTGCTGTTAATTAAAGATGGGAAGTGTACTTACAGCAATTCCCTTTACGATATTACTATCGGGGATACTGCTGAAGCGATTGAGAGGGGTCAATAGGTTTTAAATGCTGGTTCCTTCGCCGGGTTTAGGCTTCATATATTTTTCAATCAATTCCACCATTTCATAATTTTCCTGTATCACTGCATGGTCTAAAGGGCTCTTACCACGTACATCTCTTGCATGTATATCGGCTCCTTTCTTTAGGAGCATCTCTGCGATTTCCGGATGGCCGAAAGTTGCTGAAAACGTAAGAGCATTTGCTCCCTGGTAATTTCGTTGATTAACTTCGGCTCCTGCATCCAACAGTTTTGCTGCCAGTTCTTTATACCCTCTAAAGCATACCCCCATTAATGCGGTATTACCCGATGCATCCTGCACATCAACTTTGGCTCCCTTCTGTAAAAGAAAATCTGCTATTTCCTGTTGATTATTATACACCGCTATTATTAATGGAGTAAAACCTTTCACATCTTCAATATCAATGATGCCAGGATGAGCCTCGTACAAATTTTCAATTTCTTCTTTGTTGCCTCTGCGGCATGCTTCAAAAAAATCTGCTTCTATAGATGTCATGTCGGTTGATGTTTTTTTGCAAAAATAACGGGTTTGATTGGGGAAGAAGTTATCAAAGAAAATAACGCGAGTTTGAAAGATTGACAATGTTACATCTCAAACATGCCTTAAACAATTCATCCGGTACTACAAATTTGCACGTCTCAAGTTTAGCTGTAGGTATCCCTGTTATCCGTGTCATTTGTTTCTATAATGTCTGCTTTACCGCAACCCGCCATATTATACCGCTAACATCGTCGGCCACCAATAAAGAGCCGTCTTTTAACACTGTTACACCTGCCGGTCGTCCATATACTTCTGCGGCAGAAAGATCTTTTATGAAACCGGTTAAAAAATCTATGGGTTCTCCCGCAGGCCGCCCGCTTTTAAACGGAACAAAAACCACTTTATAACCACTAAGCATGGACCGGTTCCATGAGCCATGCTGGCCAATAAAAGCGCCATTTTGGTAAGCGGAAGGGAAGGCTGTTTTATTATAAAAGGCCAAACCTAAAGAGGCAGTATGCGAGCCCAACGATACTTCGGGCACTATTGCTTTAGCAACTAAACCGGGCCGTTGGTCGTCTTTCATCCGCGGGTCTTCATGCTTGCCATAGTAACTATATGGCCAGCCATAAAAACCGCCTTGTTGCACGCTGGCAAGATAATCAGGTACTAACTCATCACCAAGTTCATCCCGTTCATTTACTGCTGTCCATAATGTTTCGGTGCCCGGCAACCAATCCATTCCCACAGGATTTCTGAGGCCGCTTGCATAGATGCGTTCATCCGAACCATCAGGATTTACTTCCAAAATATTGGCACGTCGCACTTCGTTTCCCATTCCATGTTCACCTACATTGCTTGCAGAGCCAACGGAGATATAAATTTTAGTTCCCTGCCTGTTGCTTATAATATTTCTTGTCCAATGGTTGTTGTATCCGCCGGCAGGCAGGTCAACTATTTTCTTGCCATGTGTAGAAATATTGGAGACGCCGGGTGCATAGGGAAATTGTTAAAGGCCATCTGTATTGCCTACATAGAAATAATTTTGGAGAACGAGCATACCCAATGGTTGATTTAAATCTTTTAAAAATACAGAACGGCTTTCTGGACTTCCATCAAGATTAGAATCCTTAAACATCGTAATGCGATTCGCACTGGTCCCATAGTGTTGTGTTTTAATTCGGGGATGAAGGCGGGCACCTAATTTTTTAAGACCTGATAATGTAGTGTTGGACTCGGCGACAAAAATATCGCCATTAGGAGCCTGGTAGATCCATCTCGGATTATCGAGGCCGTCTGCAAAACGTGTAACGGTAAAGCCTGCCGGTGCTGTTGGCGTCTTACCTTTTGGCCAACCAACCACTTTGCTAAACCTGGTGGTTGACTTTGTACTGTTGGGAGCCGGTAGAGAATCCTTGCTATAACTGGTTTGGCCTGCACTTTTAGAACCTGTGTTACATGCCGTAAAAGTTGTTATAACTAAAAAGGTATTAAGTATAAGTATTGGCAGGCGACTCTTATTCATTCTAAAGTTTTATTTGTGAAGCGTAATGTTAGAAACTGCACAAAGCCAGATGCTGTTTATCTCATCAAGCTTTTTGTAATTTAGGTGCTGTTACAGTAACAGCATATTGGTTTCCTTTTGCTTCATGCTCCAAAAATAACTCCAAGGCTCACTAATTACTTTTTTTAATAGCATTTGTAGCACTTTTTTATGGTTGTGACGCGTGTAGTTAGTAGCGGGTAAAGATCTGAGATTACTTAAGGGGAGAGAGTTAACCCAACATACATTAGAAAAAACCGCAGATAGCATGGTTCATTTTCCAAGCATAAGCCGATACCAATGTCATTTCAAAAGCCATCCATTTGCAGCTATTGTTTAATTTCGGTTTATGGATAAACAACCTTATCGTTTAGATAGAAAAAAGGTTACTTCATTAACCTTTAATGATGCGGACGATCATGTAAATTATTGGCTGGAAAGAACAGAAGATGAAAGATTAAATGCTGCCTGTTACATTATAAACCAGATTTTTGGTGTTACCCCACAAACAAAAGTGGATCGAACTATTAATGATAAGAGAAAACAGCCCTGATGGCAGATTTATTTAACCAGGATTTCCAGGATTTTATTGAAGCACTAAACAAGGCAGCAGTAGAATATATTCTTGTGGGCGGATACGCCGTTATTCTTCATGGTTATATTCGCAGTACAGCTGATATGGATGTATGGGTTAATAAAACATCCGGTAATTATCAAAAATTAAAAAAAGCTTTTTATCATTTTGGTGCTCCTATATTTTCTCAACAAGAATTCTTAGGTAATCAATTTGACGTTTGGGGAATAGGCATTGAACCTAACCGGATAGAAGTTTTAAATAAAATTAAAGGGGTTGAATTTTCTGAAGCATACCCTCTTTGCAAAACCTTCATTCAAAATAATATAGAGATTAAATACATTCACCTCAATCATCTCCTGTTAGCAAAGGCAGCAGCAGGCAGGTATAAGGATAAAGCGGATATTGAAGAATTAAAAAAAAGAAATACAAAGCTTTAGTTCAGGTATTACTTTTTGTATTGTAACCGTACCAAGCCATTATTGTTGATTTGTATTTGGTTGAACTGAACAAGAAGGAAATGCATAGCAGCAGCAAATGAAATAAGAAATTAAAATTATCTGTGTTACCAAACCAATTATTGAATTAAGATAGTCTTAAAGCAACGGAGGAGATAACTATGACATGCGACCAATTCACAGAACTTGCTCTTTCATTTCCGCACACTATAGCTGCCCCCCATTTTGAGAGAACTGCATTTAAAGTAGCTGGTAAAAGAATATTTGCAACATTGCACGAAGAAAGTGAAACTGCTAATATAAAATTCTCTCCTGCTGATCAATCCGTTTATAGTCTTATTGATAAAGAAGCTATTTATCCTGTCAACAATAAATGGGGCTTGCAGGGCTGGACAACCTTTCAACTTGCCCGGGTTGATAACCAGCTTATGCTTGATGCTTTAAATACTGCTTATAATGAGGTATTGAAGAGTAAGAAAAAATAGAAGGGAGAAAGTGTGCCGCTATAGCCGCAAAATAACGGCAAGCCCTTCAACTGCTATGTAAATTTCAAGTACATCGTCCTCTTAAGAGGAGACGATGCAGGGTCTAAAAGTTATCTTTTTAATAATTCATCAAGGTTACCGTGAGCCATTGTAAAGCCAGCCTCAAAGCCCATTTCAATAATTTTTTCCATATCAGCTTCTGTGGCGAATGTGATTTCAACCTCAACCCTTGTTCCTGTATCTGTTGGCCTAAACTCACTCTTCCAATGCATACCAGGAATATCGTGAGTTATGTTCCCGTTTTCGTCGCAAAATGCATCGTCGCCGGTATAGCTTTTATTTTGAACAATTGTTTTGAAATTTACCCGACAGTACGACTCGGTACCATCAGGGCCTACCATACTGTAAAGCCAAAGGCCACCCTCGCGAAAATCCATCGTTTTTGTTTTTGCCTTCCAGGGTTTTGGTGCCCACCACTTATCCAGCATATTGCTATCAGTCCATGCTTTCCAAACTTCCTCAAGCGGAGCATCAAATTCCCGTACTACAATAAGCTTTTTGTTCGCGGCATCTTTAGAGATTGTTGTTTGGTTGTTACTCATGATTTTTTGGGTTTAAATTTTTTAATACATTATCCAATTGGTTAAACCGGTCTTCCCACTTAGCCCGGAAAGGCTCAAGCCATTTATCTACTTCTTTCATTTTTTGAGGATTAAAATGATAATATATTTCTCTTCCGGATTGTTTTTGTTCTACAAGCTGGCACTCAGTCAAAATTTTTATGTGCTTACTCACGGCTTGCCTCGTACTGTTAAAGTGCCCAGCAAGGGCATTTGGTGTCATTGCCTGCAGAGCTAATAAACTAAGAATTGCTCTGCGGGTAGGATCTGCAATTGCCTGGAAAACGTCTCGTCTCATTTTTTACAAATATTAACCTGCAACTAATAGGTTGCAACCATAATTAGAAATCGATCGGCTGCAAATTTTTATTTTTCAATGACTGGATTGAAAGTGGCGGCGAAATTGATAAGCAAACAAATTATATAGTAGAAGTAAATGATAGGCGCTTAGCTGTAAGTAATTAATATGTACTTAACTGTAGGTTAAATATTAAACTAAGTTGCCTCACTTCTGCTGTTGTGGTTACTGTTGCAGGTAACCTTAAAAAACTTTTATGAATATCTTTTACCCTCTCCCCTTTACTTTTATCCCATTTAATTGTTATAATAATTATGCAAAAGCTTTTAAGCCTATTTATTTCACTTATACTCTTACAGCTAACAGTGGTTGCCCAGAATAAAATAACCATAAGCGGCCTGGTAAAAGACAGCAGGGAAAAGACACCATTAACCTACGTAAACATCGCTCTTAAAACAGCAAGAGACAGCGCTTTTGTTTTAGGAACCATTACTAACGAAGAAGGCCGTTTTACTTTAACCGATTTAAAAAGCGGAAGTTATTATGCAGAACTAACTTTTGTAGGTTATCAAACTAAAACTCAAGCCGTATTAGCAGGTGAGCTTAGTGCATTTTTAGATTTGGGTACAATCGAACTGGTGAAAGATTCAAAAGTGTTGCAGGATGTTATTGTAACAGCAACCCAGCAAAGCGGCGTTAGCGACAAGATGGATAAGAAAACTTTTAATGTAGCTGATAACATTGGCCAAACCGGTGGATCTGTGTTGCAGGTCATGAATAATCTTCCCGGCATTACCACTGGGCAGGATGGAAAGATCCAACTGCGTGGAAGCGATAAAGTAGCCGTATTAATTGATGGTAAACAAACTGCCCTTACTGGCTTTGGCGGACAAGTTGGCTTAGATAATATTCCTGCAAGTGCCATAGAAAGAATAGAGGTGATTAATAATCCTTCAGCTAAGTACGATGCAAACGGCAATGCAGGCATCATCAACATCATCTATAAAAAGAACAGGCAACAAGGTTTTAATGGAAAAATAGGATTGACTGCAGGACTTGGTGCTTTATGGCAAAAGCGGGAAAACCTTCCGGGCATTCGTCCTCAATATCAACGAACACCAAAAATAAATCCTTCTCTTTCGCTTAATTACAGAAAAAATAAAGTCAACACTTTTTTACAAGCTGACTGGCTATATACAGAAACCCTGAACAGGAATGAATTTACCACACGTTATTATAATAATGCCGATACCATTCAGCAACAGGTAAAAAGAAACCGTAACACAAGTTATGCTACTGTAAAAACGGGTTTTGATTACAATATAAATGCTCAAAACTCCCTAACTGTTTCAGGTCTTTTTAACCGTGAAAAGATTATTGACCGTGGTGATATTCCTTACTTCAATGGCAACTTAACAAAGCGCAACAGGCTATGGCAATTTTTAGAAGACGAGGTAAAATATACGGCAACTGCTTCTGCTGCCTACCAACATAAATTCAAGCAGCCGGGTCATTTATTAAGTGCCGGTTATAACTATACATGGCACCGCGAAGACGAGAGGTATTTCTTCACCAACATAATGTCAACCTTTACAGGAGAAGATGCATTTAAACTTCTATCCGATGAGCATGTAAATGATTTTACAGTTGACTATGTTCGACCTCTAAAATATGGCAGGGTTGAGGGAGGAGTGAAGTTTCGTTTAAGAAGCATACCCATCAATATGCAGTTTTACCCTGGTCTCAATTCTCCCATCGACAGTAATGCAGGCGGCTATGCAAAGTATCAGGAAACTATACCGGCTTTGTACGGTAACTATGTTTTTGAAAGCCGGAAATTTGAGTTAGAAGCCGGCCTTCGTATGGAATATGTGCGGGTTGATTATTATGTGAACCCTAACCATAATACTTATAAAAGTGACGGCTATACATATACGCAACCTTTCCCTAACATGCGGTTGGGTTATAAGCTCAATGAAAACAATAAGGTGTCTTTCTTTTATAATCGTCGTGTTGACCGGCCAAACGAAGTTGACATCAGGATCTTTCCAAAGTACGATGAACCCGAGTTGTTGAAAGTGGGTAACCCTGCGCTTCGTCCGCAGTTTACCAATACTTTCGAAGCAGGTCATAAATACAATTGGGGCAAGGGCAGTTTATACTCATCCATCTATCATCGCATTATTGATGGAACTATTACCCGCATAGCCACACAGGTTCCCGGCAGTACTATCTTATATAATGTTTTCCAGAATGCAGGGCGTAGTTATAATACCGGTTTAGAAATGGTGTTGCAGCAAAATGTTTCCCCGGCTTTTTCATTCAATGCAAGCGCCAATGTTTATAGGAATACCATCAATGGTTTCAGTGTCGAAAATAAATATCCTGTTCCTACGATCTATACATCAGAAACCGAAAATGCCACTTCAGGAAATGCAAAATTCAATGGCACTTTTCATTTGCCTAAAAGTGTTGACATACAGCTCACCGGTATTTATTTGGCTCCCGATATTATTCCGCAGGGTAAAATTGGTTCAAGATTGTCTGTTGATCTTGGCATCAAAAAGCCCATCCAAAAAGGTAAAGGCGAGCTCTTCTTAAACGGAACTGATATACTCAACACCCTCAATATCAAAAAAGACATCACCGGCAAAGGCTTCCGTTACGAAACAGTAGATTATTACGAAACCCAGGTGTTCAGGCTGGGGTATAGTTATAAGTT
>MWYU01000673.1 GCA_002050375.1 Chitinophagales bacterium 62-2 | reverse complement strand
CCTTATGGCAAAAGAAAGAATAAAGCGCTTCTTTTAACAATCACGCCTTCATTATCTTCGTCAAACTGTAAACATATTATCTTAACAACCATATTTAATAATCATCAATCAACTCAAAATGTCACAACAAAACTTACGTTTCGAAACATTGCAGGTTCATGCTGGGCAGGAGCCGGATCCTGTTACCAAATCCCGCGCAGTTCCTATTCATCAAACCACTTCTTATGTTTTTGATAGCGCCGAACATGCAGCTAACTTATTTGGCCTTCGTGAATTTGGAAATATTTATACCCGTATAATGAACCCTACGACCGATGTGTTCGAAAAGCGGGTTGCTGCGCTCGAAGGCGGTGTAGGTGCGCTGGCTATGGCTTCAGGACAATCGGCGCAGTTTATTGCATTGCAAAATATCTTACAGCAGGGCGATAATATTATTTCCTCCTCGCACTTGTATGGAGGCACTTATAACCAGTTTAAAGTAACGTTCAAGCGCTTAGGCTTTCAGGTTCAATTTGCAGACCTTGATAACCTTGCCGAATTTGAAACAAAGATCAACGACAGAACCCGTGCTCTTTATGTAGAAACAATTGGAAACCCCGGTTTCAGTGTTCCTGATTTTGAAAGGCTTGCTGATATTGCTCAAAAACACCAGATACCTTTAATTGTCGACAATACTTTTGGCGCTTGTGGTTATTTGTGCAGGCCAATAGATTTTGGCGCAAACGTAATTGTAGAGTCTGCTACCAAATGGATAGGCGGCCATGGCACCAGCATTGGTGGAGTGATTGTAGATGGCGGAAACTTTAACTGGGGCAATGGGAAGTTTCAATATTTTACTGAACCCGATGAGGCATATCATGGATTGAAATTCTGGGAGGTATTTGGCAGCGGCGGTCCTTTTGGAAATATTGCTTTCGGTATTCGTGCAAGGGTTACAGGGCTTCGTAGTTTTGGTTCTGCGGTAAGCCCGTTTAATTCGTTCCTCTTTCTGCAAGGTTTGGAAACCCTCAGTCTACGTGTGCAACGAACTGTTGATAATGCGATGGAACTTGCTGAATGGTTACAAAAACATCCGCAGGTCGAAAATGTATATTACCCCGGCCTGAAAGAAAATAAGTACTATGAGCTGGCGAAGAAATACCTGCGTAATGGGTTTGGGGGTGTATTATCTTTTAAAGTAAAAGGTGGAAAAGAAGCAGCAGATAAATTAGTCAACAGCCTTAAACTAATTAGCCACCTCGCTAATGTGGGTGATGCAAAAACGTTAATCATTCACCCCGCTACTACAACACACGAGCAGCTTACTGAAGCTGAACAGGTTTCAGCAGGTGTTGAACCAGGGCGTTTGCGTATATCGTTGGGTATTGAGCATATCGAAGATATAAAGGATGATATTGAAGCTGCATTTAAGGCTTCAATGGCATAAGAATAAAATATGTTTTAACGGTAGCGATCTTCAATATCTGCTATTATATTATCAAGCCCGTTCTTTTTCTTTACCGTAAAGAAGAAGAACGGGCTTAAAACTATATAAGATTCTTATAGCTTCACCGGAGGCAACTTACTATGCTTTAATCCCTGTTTGTATTGCTTCATATACTTCTGGTTTTTTCTAACTCCGATACTGCTTAATATACCGCTTAAAGTTGTTTGCACAATAAAATTCACAAACGACTGGTCGCTTGAGCGATTAGAGTATATTACTCCTATACGTTTAGTATTATTGCTTTTAATAACAAATGTATTAGCGAGAGCACTTAATACCTTTTGTATAAATGTTGATTCGTTGGGATCTCCATTTTTTATTAGCTGTATGCGAAGCTTTCGGTAATGCATGTTCATTTCTCCCAATGAAACATCCACTCTGCCAACAGCACGTAATAAAACCGAATCTAATATTCCTGAGGTAATTTTTATGTTGGATAATGGTACAAGAACAGGGTTTATAATAGATAGATCTGCAGATTTTATTTTAGCGGTCAATAAGAAACCACTTAATGAATCAGTATAAGCTTCTTTTAGATTGAGAGTAATATCGGCAGAGTCCATAAGCCTTGCTTTAAATGTAAGTGAAAGCGAGTCATTGTTTAATAAATTACTGTTCTTAATGTTTTCGAGGGTTCCGCTTACATTGGTAAGCAGCAGGTTTCCCTCCTTTCGTGACTTTCCATTTTTTTCGGAATAGGTTATCGTACCATTTTCTAATAGAATACTTTGAAGCGAAACCGGGACAGAAATATTTTTGATCATGTTAACGGGGAGTGGCTTTGCTTTTTTAAAAGGTGAAAACGGAGGCTTCTTGTCCCGGTATACAGTCAAAAGCGGATCAGAAATTTTAATAGAATTTGCTATAAAGGAGCTATCCTTTTCATACCGCTCCACATCGAGACCACTGATGGAAACTGCT
This sequence comes from Chitinophagales bacterium 62-2, assembly GCA_002050375.1. Taxonomy (GTDB): domain Bacteria; phylum Bacteroidota; class Bacteroidia; order Chitinophagales; family Chitinophagaceae; genus Segetibacter. The sequence continues at coordinate 11,642 of MWYU01000673.1, read as the reverse complement.
CCTGTTTGCAGGGTAATATAATCTAATTGATATGGCGCATGCACCAGAACAGAGTCTAAGGGTTGTGTTGGATGGTACACAAACGAATCGAGGCTTAATGTCCGGCTGCTATTATTATAATTTGCATTATACCATTCGAGGGTCGTATTACTGTCAATAAACTTGCCTTGAGGTATCTGTAACCATGCAGAAACATTTGCTTTCATTAGTTGACCGAAGTGCGGTATGTAATCAGAAGATAAACTGAGGTTGCCGAGAGAGGCTTTATCAAAACGTAAATTGTTTTTTGTTCTTCCCATACTAAGTCCTGCTGAATTTTCGAGGGCAAGATTATTAATGGAACCGCTCCAGTTAATTTTGCCATCCTTTCTACCAAACTGAATGTTAGAAAGATCCACATCTATCTTACCTTTTTGAACACCTAAAATTTCTCCTGTTGGTTTTGCAAAAGTTGCTGCAGTTGTATTTACATGTAACGATCCGATTTGCATACCGTTACCGGATAGAATAATATCAGAAGCTTGTACAATACTGTTATCAGACCAGGGAATGTTGATGATAGTAACAGAGTCGTTGCGGTGAGTGGAGATATTTATATCAGGCTCAAAAGCTGTTAATTTATCAATGCGAATGGGTAATTGTTGTATTGTTGTATCACGTACAACTATTGCTGTATCCCATTTATTTAATTTGATAACAAGCGCTCTTGCCTGCACGTTTGAGAGATGCAGATCATTAGCAAACAGATCATTTAGGTTAGTTGTAAAATTAACCTGAGAAGATTGAATGTGTAATGAATCCCGGCCTTGTATCTGCTGTACCTGTACTCCGGTAAGTGATGAAGGATCACTCCCTGAGACATTATAAGATTCCGCATTTATTTTTACAGCATTGCTGTTTACAAGAAGGTTATCTCCGGCTATATTAAATCCCTCTACCCGTATCAGATCATCTCCTTTTTTTAATAGTGATGAAGCAATTAATGTTTGTACATAAGTGGAGATTACCATAGGGCCACTTGAGATATTAAGTTGTGTATTATTACCTTCAATATTTCTTAAATGAATAATGCTGCTGTTATCATTGTTCTCATCCATTCCTTTGGGTAATGCCTTTAATTGAACAGTTGCACTTTCCCATCCCAATCCATCTGCATCAATTGTTTCTGCATTATCATCTAACTGCAGATTGTCTATATAAACCTTGTTAACTGTTGCTGCTATTTTATTGCTTTGGCCCGTTATGGAAACTCTGTCAGCATAAACAAGGTTATTACCTGTAAACCGGGCATTTTGTAATTGTGCTGTAATATCTTTTAACCTAAGCACACCTTTTGAAAATGAAAGATGTTCAACTGCATTGCGCAAACCTTCTTTATTTGTAGAGCGGAGCAGTTTATTACTGTAGATATTAAAATCGAGATTTTGAACATTAAAAGAAGTAGACGGTCCTAACTGCATGTTCATTTTACCGTTCAGCACTGTTACATTATCAAGCGCTACCAGGCTGTCAAGGTTTTGTAAAGCAGCAAAAAGGTTTAGTTTCTTACCCGTTCCACCAGCCTTTCTGCGTTTAAAGTTTATAACCGGATTATTTAAAACTGCTTCTTTGGCTACCATGTTTTGTTCAAAAATCAACTGGTACCAATCGAGTTGAGACAGTTCAAAATAAGGCACTTTAATGTCTACCTCGTTTCTAATTTTGTTTCTGCCCGGCCTGCTGAGTATGGCAAAATTGTTCAGTACTATCCTGCTGTTTAAAAAATGAAGACTGTCAAAGCTAAAGGTTGAGGAGCTGTCTTCATTATGCAAACGGTAATCCCTCAAGGTCATATCGAAGCGTTTGATAGATACAGGGTGCGAAGAATCCGGATTGATGCGAAAGCCCTGAATCTGAAAATTATCTTTATTTGAATTGAAGAAGGATCGCTTTGTTTTGCCATAGATATCAAAATGAATTCCTGCATTTTCTACCCCTACAAATGCAAGGTTAAGGTTGCCTGTCAGTTCACGTATTATTTCATCAGCATCAGGTATTTCGGTTTTCTTTTTAACAGCATCCGAGCGGTAAAGATTAAAATCGAAGTATGGATTTTCACAATAGACGCTATCTGCTTTTATTACATTTCGGGCAGACATAGCGTTGAAATCCACTCCGGTAAGCGATAGCTTTTTAAAGAAGATTTTGTAGCTGCTTTTTAAGCTGTCTGTAGCCATTGCAGTAACAGTGCAGCTATCTAAATTTATACGTTGTCTAAAAAGTTGCAGGTGAAAGGATTTGAAGGAGAGGTGGTGCCTTCCACCTGGCAGAACAATATTTTGATAAGAAGTTTTTAACTCTAATGTCTGGTCATTCTTTATATAAATATTTTTATTCCCTTTTTTAATAGCTGAGCGGGCAAGGTCGAAAAAGATGTTGGAAACAGTAACAGGTTCTGAACCGGGTTTCATTTTATTGATCAAACTGATCTTTGCATTATCTATTATGATTCGCCTTACCGAAAATTCATCTAATGCGTTGAGCATCAAATTATAAAATTTGCCCATTTCCTGGGGAATAGATAATTCATCTTTTACAACTACCTGTGCTGTATCTCTCCGCCATTGCATTACCTCTATAACAGGGTCATAAAGTTTGATAGAGTCAAGTAAAAGTTTTTTCTGAAACAGCAATTTCCAAACCGAACCAACTTTAAGCGAAAGTTTGTTGAAAGTAACATGGTAGGTAATAGGTTCGTTCAAACTGTCGGTGCTTAGCAAGTCTGCCTCCTTTATCTGCAGCCGCTTCGATAACAGGTTAAGATCTAATTGCGAAAGTTCAAGTTTTATTTTACCGCCCGATTGTTCAGCAATGTATTGTTTTAAAACAGAACGTGCATTGTGAACAAACCATAAATGCAGCGCTAAAATCATAATAACAGGTATTCCTGCTACTGTAAGAAAACCTTTTAGAAAACGATTCCGCAATTTAGGTTTGATTGGTACCATTTATTAAGATAGTGCTTTCATTTTAATAATAGCAGGCGAAGCGGTGTGAAGGTGCATAGGATAAATTTAATCAGAATTATTTTCTCAGACTTTTTTAAAAGTTTTGTGATGAATGAAATCTTATATACACAAGCAATTTTTACGATTTATTAGGATTAAAAAATAAAGATTGGTAATGTGTATTGACCATAAAGACGCGTTAAAGGAAAGACCGTGCCAAAACAAAAATGTTTGATGTATTAGTAATAAATATTGAAAATAGGCTTGGCCGCTTAATACAAAGAGAGGTTGCAGCGCTTGATGAAGATTTGTTATTGGATCTTGTTGCAGGGAAAATCATCTTGCTTTTAAAAGCAACATAATAGATACAAATAATACAGCAAAGACTTAAATAATATTAGCCAGTAATAAAGTCTTCTAAATCACGCGGAGCTCCAAATAGTAACAGTACATCATCTTTTTTCAAAATTGTTTCGGGTGGTACAATTCCCATTACCTGCAGTTCGCTTTTGTCATTACCGAAAATATTTTTCTTGTTAACCTTTTTAAGAATTGATACCAGCACAAGTCTATACCGGTTGGCAAGATTTAAGTTGTTAATAGAAAGATTAATGTATCGTTCTGGTACCCCCACCTCCAAAAGCCGGTAATCCGAATTTATTTGAAATGAATCAATCACCCCTGGCAGATCTAATTTTAATGCAAGTCTTTCAGCAGAATATGCCTCAGGGTGAACGAACTCATGGATGTCCATTGCTTCTAACACTATCTTTTGTATTGGCGAAGTAACCCTGCATATAATCCTTTCCACTCCTATTTGCTTTAGCAAAGCAGTTGTCATAATAGTTGCCCCTTCGTTTTCTCCAATGCCCACCACTGCTGCATCCACATCTTTCAATGGTAATTGTTCAACTGCCTCTTTACTTGTAGAATCTAAGGCAATACCTTGAGTAATAGCATGTTTATACTTGTCAACGGTCTCAAGCTTGTGATCTACACCTATCACTTCGTGCCCTAATTGTACCAGTTGTATTGATAGAGAAGCACCAAAAGTTCCGAGGCCAAAAACAATAAATTTCATTTTTAAATATTTTTTAGAAAGCGATGTCTTCTTTAGGGTAACGGTAATACAAATGCTTGCTTTGATTTATAAAAGCAACCAATAAAGTAATCATTCCCACTCTTCCTGCAAACATAGTTATCATTAAGGCTATTTTACTAATCACAGATAGATTAGCAGTTATCCCTAAGGAAAGGCCTACCGTACTAAAGGCAGAAAATACTTCAAACGCAATTGAAATAAGTCCTTTTTCACTGTCGTTGATTGAAACAAAAAATATAGAAATACCAATTAACAATAAGGATAGAATAATGATGGCAAAAGCCCTTTGTACAGAATTATGTGATATTTCTGATTTGAAAAATTCAGAACGGTCTTTACCTCTTACAATGGCTATCATATTTAATACAGCAACCCCGGCAGTTGTTGTTTTTATACCACCTCCGGTAGAACCTGGTGATGCACCAATCCACATTAATAAAAGGTAAATCATTATTGTAGACAGGTTCATAGCTGTTAAATCAACAGTATTAAAACCAGCCGTGCGGGGAGTAACACTTCCAAAGAAGCTTGTAACTATTTTGCCTGGCAACGTAGGATGTTGTTGCAAGGTGCCATTTTGTTCGAAAAGAAGGTAGGCAATAAAACCAACAACCAATAGAATGGCGCTTACTGACAATGCTAATCTTGCATTTAAGAAAATAAGACCTGGAAAATGTTTGATCTGACCACCTCCTTTAATTCTGCAAATTAAATTAGAGGTCTTTATTTTTAAATATTGATAGAGGTTAAAAACAATAGGGAAGCCCATTCCTCCTAAAATAACAAGAGATGCAATAAATAATTGAAAGGTATAATTAAAACGTATAACAGGTTCATATAACCCATTTGTATAAGTAGAAAATCCTGCATTGCAAAAGGCTGATACAGCATGAAAAATTGAAAAAAAAATTTTATCACGTTGCCTGGTAAAGAGACTATCATCCAATGAAAAATAAATACAGGCAGCACCAACCGCTTCAAACAGAAGAGTTACAAATACTACCTGGTAAACAAAGTACATAATATTATTTACCTGCCTGCTGCTCATAATATCTTTGAAAGCAAGTTGAGTTTTGAAAGATGTATGTCCGGCAACTGCGTATGCAAGTAAACCCGCAAAAGTCATTATACCTAAGCCTCCTACCTGTATCAGCGTTAAAATAATTAAATGACCGAAAGGAGTGAAGTAAGTGGCAGTATCTACTACAATTAAACCGGTAACACAAACTGCACTTGTTGATGTGAATAATGCATTAATTGCCGAAATACCATTATAGGTAGCAATAGGCAATTTTAGAAGAAAGCCACCTAACAAGACTAAGAAAGCAAAACTACCAACGAATAAAAGACCCGGATTTACAACTTTCGAATATATGAATTGAAGAAAGTTGGATATTTCAGTTATAAATGCCAGTACCACGCCTCCGTATATAACCATCTTATAAAACAAGAAATAGTTAGTAGAGGTGTTTTCCAACCCGGATTTATGCGGAATAACATATAATGTAAGGAAAAGTATGAAAATCCATCCGCCAATATTAAAGACCCTTACCCACTTCTTTTTTTTAATAAAGATTTCTAAAATTATTCTAACAGCCAGTAAGACAGTTACTATGTTTAGCAGTAGTGTAAGCCAGAAAGTTATTTTATTATTATTGCTCCAAAAAGGCTTGAAGCCAAATTCATAAACAACAATTCCAAAACAAATTAATAATAGCGCAGGAACTATTAAACTTAATAATTGGAGTATCCTGTTCTGCCAACCCTCTATTATAAACTTAAACTTTTTACTTTTAATAAAACCCTGTTTGGCAAGAAGTTTAATACTGTTCATCTTTAAAAAGGCGAGTGTAAAAGGCTTAATAACTTGTTTTAAATTGACCCTATTATTAATGTAAGTATTTAATTGAAGTACCAAAAGTACCCGTTACTTTAACCTTGCTCCTTTTTAACTCCCTGGTTTAAAAAAGGCGTTAATAAATCGATCGGTACCGGGAAAATAGTGGTGGAATTATTTTCCACTGCTATTTCTCTTAATGTTTGCAGGTAGCGTAAGGTTAAAGCGCTTGGCTGTTCGCTTAAAACTTTAGCTGCGTCAGACAAACGTTGCGATGCCTGGAACTCTCCCTCAGCGGCAATAACTTTACTGCGGCGTTCCCGCTCTGCTTCTGCCTGGCGTGCCATTGCCCTTTGCATTTCCTGCGGCAGATCAATTTGTTTTACTTCAACGGTAGACACCTTTATTCCCCACGGTTCTGTTTGGTGATCTATAATTTGTTGAAGCCTTAGATTAATCTTCTCTCTTTGAGAAAGTAAATCATCTAATTCTGACTGACCCAATACACTTCTTAAAGTAGTTTGCGATATTTGAGAAGTGGCCATTAAAAAATTTTCTACTTCTACAATTGCTTTATCAGGCTGAAGGACCCTGAAATAAATAACTGCATTTACTTTTATTGAAACGTTATCCTGGGTTATAACATCCTGCGGCGGCACATCCATTACCACTGTCCGTAAACTTACTTTCATCATTTTCTCAATAAACGGAACTAAAATTATTAATCCGGGTCCACGAACTCCTACCATACGTCCCAGCCGGAATACAACACCCCGTTCATATTCATTTAAAATACGAATGGAACTTGCTATAATATAAAAGCCAAATACGACAAGGATAACCAAAGTAAAAGGGAAGTTTTGCATATTATTTTGGGTTGTTTAGTACTAAGATAATTTAAGTAAAATGGATATTATTATTTGCCTGTTCTACATAAAGCGTAAGGTTCTTTATTGCTGTTACTTTAATCTTTTGCCCCTTGTCAATACTGCCTGAAACTGATTCGGCTTTCCAAAGTTCACCATGTACTCTTACCATCCCGGATGGTTCAAGCCTTGCTAAAGTTTCACCCACCTCACCAACCATTCCTTCAATACCGGTTACAGGTTTAGCCTTTTGTGCCTTAACGGCTAATGCAATTAAGAAAAAGAAAAAAAGTGACGTCGCAACTGTTGCTGATATAATTACGCCCCATGATATCCTTATAAATTCGAGCGCAGAATTTGTTCGTATCAACATCATTGACCCCAGCGCAAACGCAATAACACCGCCCATACCAAGTACGCCATGACTTATTATTTTAACTTCTAAAACGAAAAGTATTATAGCAAAGATTATAAGAGCAAGACCTGCATAATTTATCGGTAAAGTGTGCATTGAATAAAAGGCAAGAATAAGACAAATACCGCCTATTACTCCCGGAGCTACTGCACCCGGGCTATATAATTCGAACAAGAGACCATAAAAGCCAAGCATCATAAGAATGTAAGCAATGTTTGGATCGCTTATCATATCCAAAAATTTCTCTGCAAAACTCATCTCAACCCGATCGACTTTTGCATTTGCAGTTTGCAAGGTTTTATCTCCCGTATTCAATGCTACCACTCTGCCATTAATCTGTTTTAAAAGATCGGCTTCATTTTGTGCAACCAGGTCAACCACTTTCTTTTCAACCGCTTCTGCTTCGGTTATAGAAACACTTTTTCTCACGGCTTCTTCTGCCCATTCAAGGTTCCGGTTACGTTTTTTTGCAATGGTTCTTATAAAGGCTGCTGCATCATTCGTTGTCTTATCACTCATTGTAGAATCCATACCGCCCTGCATACTTACAGGATGGGCAGCGCCAATATTTGTAGATGGAGCCATAGCAGCAATATGTGCAGCCATAGTTATAAAAACACCTGCCGAGCCTGCATGCGCCCCACCCGGAGAAACATAAACAATAACAGGAATAGAAGACTCTAAAATATCGCTTACAATAACCCGTGTAGATTTAAGTAAACCGCCTGGGGTATTAAGATGAATAATAAGACATTCAGCTTTTTGATTGGAGGCTTTGTCGATAGCATTTTTTATAAAAGCGGCAGAAGCAGGATTGATGGAACCTTCAACCTTTATAGAAACAACCTTTTGAGCCTCCAAAAAAAAAGGCAACAGCAGAAGGATTAGGTATAAGTAAAGGTGTTTCATAAAACAGGTTTATTATATGAGTCCTAAATACTGAGTGCAATTTAAACATTTGTAACCGTAACTATTTTATAGATGGTTTAGTTGTTGAAAAGGAATGCGATTTGATAATTCTTCTTTGATGTTAAAATAACTTTCAGCCATTTTCTTATCGTGTCCCATAATCTTTGTTACATGGCAGTTTGAGAAGGATGCAGATAAGTTGACAAAGCAATGCAATTAAAATTATCCCTGTTAATTGACAAGATGCAACAAGCCACTTCAAATGATGCAATAACCAATGTAAAAAAATTAAAGGATATAAAACGGCTTATCGTGTAAAAATAGGAGAGTATCGTATTGGCTTTATTTCAGAAAACAATACAATTAAGCTTAGTAGCGTAATGAACAGAACAGAGATTTATTGTTATTTTCCTTGATTTTTGTCCTGCTATTCTTCGTTCTGCCAACATATTGCATTAATTAAAACTATGGGGCTTAGTGAAGCGAAAATCATGCTTTATGCCATAACCTGTTCTTTAATATCATCCATGGTAATTGAGCCGTGACTTTCATCATACACACATTCGCCATTTTTTATAACTATGATTTGCGGACTTTCATGATAAACATGAAAATCCTTAGCAATTCTATTGCTAATATCTCTATAGGTAATAAGGTCAAGAAAATAAAACTCTGCATCATTAGGTGCCGTGCTTCTTTCAAGTCTTCCTTTGGCCATACTGCTAATGCTGCACCGGGAGCTATGTTTAAATATAACCTGTGGTTTTTGTCTCGACTTTTCTTTTATTTCCTCTAATTGATTCATGCCGGTTAGCTGTATCCAGTTCATTTTGTACGGTTTCTTCTGCTTACATAAAAATTATGCCTTATTAACCTCTGAAATAACGGGAATTGGTTGCCGGGCAACCATTGCGGCGGGATGAGGCGCACGAGGACAAAAAGATAGCCGATAAAACTACCAGCATAATTACAAGGAATGTCTTTTTCATGGATCAATTATTAACTAAATCAGTTATTTTGCAAGTTATCCCAAAGATAAAGATTTTAATGAAAGTTCACTTTATATCAATTGGTGGCAGTGTGATGCACCAGTTAGCAATCGCTCTTAAACGAAAAGGCTACGAAGTAACGGGAACCGATGATGAAATTTTCGAACCTAGCCGAACCAACCTGCAAAGTGAAGGTTTATTACCACAAAACATTGGGTGGGATACTGATTTAATTACCACTGATATTGATGCAGTTATTTTAGGAATGCATGCAAAAAACGACAATCCTGAAATAGAAAAAGCCCGGAAATTACGGTTGCCTGTATATTCTTTTCCTGAATATATTTATGAAGAAAGTAAGCAAAAAACAAGAGTTGTTGTGGGCGGAAGCCATGGAAAAACGACCACAACAAGCATGATAATGCACGTGTTAAAGATTGCACAAAAACATTTCGACTATCTTGTTGGAGCGCGTTTAGAAGGGTTTGAGCAATCTGTTAACATTTCGGATGCGCCTGTTATTATTTGTGAAGGTGACGAGTATCCGGCAAGTGCGATTGAGAAACGACCTAAGTTTCATTTTTTATATCCTCATATTGCCATTGTTACCGGCATTGCCTGGGATCATATCAACGTTTTTCCAACCCTCGAAAACTACCTTGAACAGTTTAGAATTTTTATTGACAAGATTGAACCGGCCGGCATTTTAATTTATAACGAAACAGACGTAGTTTTAAGACAAATAGTTACTGCTCATCTTCGAAACGACATTTCTTACCAGCCTTATGGTATACCTGACCATACTATAAACAATGGTAATACATCGGTACAAATTCAAAGCGCTAAGGGCAATCTAAAAGTCTTTGGAAATCATAATCTTTTAAACCTTCATGCTGCCTGGTTTGCTTGTAAACATTTGGGGATAACTGCTGAAACATTTGTAAATGCAATCGGTAATTTTACAGGCGCAAGCAAGAGGTTAGAGAAAATGTATGAAAATGACAGTACAATCATTTTCCGGGATTTTGCGCATGCCCCCAGTAAAGTAAAGGCCACTATAGAAGCAGTAAAACAACAATATCCCGATCGCAAATTAATAGCAGCCTTAGAACTTCACACCTTTAGCAGTTTAAACGAAAGCTTTATGAGCGAATACAAAGGAGCTATGGATAAGGCAGACGAAGCAGCAGTCTTTTATTCAAAACATGCACTGGAGCTAAAAAGAATGCCGGAGCTTCCGAAGGAAGTTGTTTTGCAAGGCTTCAACAAACAAGGTTTACAGGTGATTACCGAGAAGAATGAACTTGAGAAATGGCTCGCAAACAAATCTTACAACAATACAAACCTTGTACTAATGAGCAGCGGAAATTATGATGGACTTGATATAAATACATTTGGCCAAAAAATAACGCTCTCCTGATCATATTAAGGTTTAAATCATAATTCTCATATAATCTATTCGAAACTTTGTCATGAAATTACAGTTGAAACGCCCTATTGCCTTTATAGACCTTGAAACAACAGGTACAAACCTTGCCACAGATAGAATAGTTGAAATAGCCATAGTTAAAGTAGGTCTTGATGGTTCGCGACAAGCTAAGCGAAAGCTTATAAATCCGCAGATGCCTATCCCCAAAGGGGCTAGCGATGTTCATGGGATTACGAATGAAATGGTAAAAGATGCACCTGTTTTTAAGCAGGTAGCCAACGAGATAAAACAATTTATCGATCATTGTGATATAGGTGGTTATAACAGCAACCGTTTTGATGTTCCTTTATTAGTGGAAGAATTTTTACGGGCCGGGCTTGAGTTTACTGTTGACGGCAGAAAATTAATTGATGTACAGCGCGTGTTTCATATGATGGAACAAAGAACATTAAGCGCAGCGTATAAATTTTATTGCGAGAAGAGTTTAGAGGGTGCCCATAGTGCTGAGATTGATGCTTCTGCCACCTGGGAAATTTTACAGGCGCAAATTGAAAGATACCCGCAAATAGGCGTTACACTCGAAGCGATATGCAGCTTTTGCGGAGAAGATGATGTAGTTGATTTTGCCCGCCGTTTTATAAAAGTTGATTGCCGGGAAGTTTTTAATTTTGGGAAACATAAAGGCAAGTGTGTAGAAGAGGTTTTAAAGGCCGAACCTCAATACTACGATTGGATGATGAAAGGAGATTTTCCTTTACATACAAAACAAAAGTTAGCAGAAATTATGAATAGGACCTTACTAAAAAAAGCTTAACGGCTTTTTAAATACGAAGGCCTTTGTACTAAAGACTAAAATTGTATTTTCGGTTCTAATCGGTAAACATTCATTGGAAAAAATAATAATTATACCCACTTATAATGAAAAAGAAAATATCGCTGATATTTTAAAGGCTATTTTTTCTTTGAAGCAGGGCTATCATGTGTTGGTAGTAGATGATGGTTCGCCCGATGGTACAGCAAATATTATAATGGGTCTCCAAAAAGAATATTGCGGTCAGTTATTTTTAGAGCAGAGAAAAGGAAAGTTAGGCCTTGGCACGGCTTATAT
>MWYU01000584.1 GCA_002050375.1 Chitinophagales bacterium 62-2 | reverse complement strand
GTAGTGGTGGTTACGGGAGGAAGCGGGGGAATCGGCAAAGCTTTGGTTGAGTTTTTTTTGCAGGAGGGGGCAAAAGTTGCCACCTGCGGACGCGCTTACGATAAATTTTACGATCTGCAAACAACATACATTTCGAAACCACTTCATATTGTTGCAGCCGATGTAAGTAAAGAAAGCGATTGCCAATATTTTATTAATTCTGTTATTGAAACATTTGGCTCTATTGACATCTTAATTAATAATGCGGGTGTTTCGATGAGAGCGCTCTTTAAAGAAACTGAACTGGAAACCATCCGCACACTAATGGATATAAACCTGTGGGGAACCATTTACTGCACTCACTTTGCAATGAAAGAAATTATCAGGAATAAGGGAACTATACTGGGAGTATCCTCAGTCGCAGGATTTAGGGGATTACCGGGCAGAACAGGTTACAGTGCAAGCAAGTTTGCAATGACTGGTTTTTTAGAGGCTCTGCGAACTGAACTTTTAGACTCCCATGTAAATGTAATGTGGGTGTGCCCTGGCTTTACGGCTTCTAACATTCGAAATGTAGCGTTAGATAAGAATGCACAACCACAGAAAGAGAACCCAATGGACGAAACTAAAATGATGACTGCCGAAGAATGTGCCACGCATATTGCTGCAGCAATCAAAAATAGGAAACGAACTTTAGTTCTAACAAGTTTAGGAAAGCGGACCTTATTCATGTCTAAACTTTTCCCCTCGTTAGCAGATACATTGATCAAGAGATTTTATTTCAAGAATGGTAAATTGGTGAAGTAATCATTGGGGAAGTAATTAAGATTAAATTAGATAACCCTTCCTATAAGTAATCAAAGTAATTGTGGATAGAAGATTAAAGAAGTTCATTTTTATCAACAGTCAATGTAATTAATTGTATGAGTTAGAAATTTACAGTCGTTTTGCACGAAGGATTATAGGCTAAATTGTAGTATAGGTTTATTAAAAAGATTGAATAAAAACAGAAGTTGAATTAACCTTTAAATTTCCACTGTAAAAATTCCCTTATCATTTAAAATGTTTGTATTTAAGTATCAGAATTGAATATGCCAATACTTACCTTAACTACAGATATTGGTCAGCAGGACTACCTTGTAGCGGCCGTAAAGGGTCAGTTATACAGTACAGATGAGCATATAACCATTGTTGATATTTCGCACCAGCTTTCTTCTTTCAATTATCCCCAGGCCGCTTACTTCTGCGATAGTGCCTTTAAGCATTTTCCGGCCAATAGCTTTCATATTGTTTTGGTCAACATGTTTGATGAAAGACCAAAACAAATGTTGCTTGCATATCATAATAAACAATTTATAGCATGTGCCGATAATGGATTATTAACTATGATAATTGATGGAGCACCACAGAGAGTTGTGGGTTTGCCTTTGCCTCAGAACGAGAGACCCACAACGCTCACATGTACCCAGGTTATCGCGAATGCATATAAGCATATCTCTTCGGGCCTTGATATGGAAACAATCGGTGTAACTAATATTGACATTGTTGAAAAACTTCGCTTAAAATATGTAATGAGCCCCACAACAATGGAAGGGCAGATACTCTATATTGACAATTTTGAGAATGTAATTGTAAACATAACCAAGCAGGATTTTGACCGTGAAAGAAATGGAAGAAGTTTTAAAATTATTTTTAAAAGAGATGAGGTGATTGATACTATTAGCGAAACTTATGCATGTGTACCGCAAGGCGAAAAAGTTGCATTCTTCAACTCGTCGGGCTATCTTGAAATAGCTATTAATAAAGGAAATGCTGCTGGCCTTTTTGGTTTACAAGGCTTTTCTGAAGCTATGCAAAAACAAAGTATCTCGCTTCAAAACAAATGGTTTTATCAAACGGTGAAGATCTTTTTTGAGGAATGATAACCTTTGTATAGCTGCATACTTCCACTATTGCACGGCTTTTTTAACTGTTTTTCCTTACCTTCGCAGCCGCTTTGTAAAATAGGAAGTTTTTCTTCCATACTTATATAGCAGACATTACCCACAAGGCTCCATAAGAATCCCGTCCGTTCGGGAACGCCAGCAGGGTGTAATCTTAATAAGATTATTTAATGCCAAAGGTTAAAACAAACTCAAGCGCAAAAAAAAGGTTCAGGGTAACTGGTACCGGAGAGATTACTTTCCAGCATGCTTTCAAACGTCACATCTTAACAAAGAAATCAAAAAAGCGGAAGCGCAGCCTTCGCCAGAAAGGAATGGTTTCACCTGCTAATACACACTTTGTTAAACGTCTATTGGGGTTGAAGTAAAGCCAGCCCCACAAGTCTTCGCCGCGGCGGAGACTTTGAAGAAAAGTATCTCATTTAAAAACTTGTTCCAGTTTCGTACTTAGTACCTCTTATTTCAGATTTCGTACCTCGTACTTCTAAATTTAAAAATTATGCCACGTTCAAAAAATGCGGTAGCATCAAGAGCCAGAAGAAAAAGAATTCTTGACCAGGCTAAAGGTTATTATGGTAAGCGTAAAAATGTATATACGGTAGCCAAAAATATTGTTGAAAAAGGCATGACCTACAGCTATGTTGGTCGTAAACTTAAAAAGCGTGAATATCGTACTTTATGGATTGCTCGTATCAACGCTGCGGTAAGAGAAGAAGGATTAACTTATAGCCAATTTATCAATGCTCTGTCAACAAAGGGAATAGACATTAATCGAAAAGTTTTAGCAGACATCGCAATGAATGAACCTGCATCTTTTAAGGCATTGATTGCATCTGTAAAGTAAGCTCCATTTTTCTTAAATAAATTTAACTACCGGAAGCCCGCAGCTTCCGGTTTTTTTGTTTTTTATAAATTACAAATATCTACTTTTGACCCTATAATCACTTTTGCTATTGACCAAGAATAACAACTGGACCACATCAATGAATAATACTTACGCTGACCTGGTGAAGCAAACTTTCCACTTTCCGCAGGAAGGATTTCATTTAGAAAACGATTACCTGACCTACAATAACCTTAACTTAAAAGCTTTAATTGATAAGTACGGAACACCACTCAAGCTAACATACCTTCCTAAAATTGGCATGCAGATTACAAAGGCGAAGCAAATGTTTGCAAACGCTTTAAAGAAGCATAAATATGAGGGGGCTTACAACTATTGTTATTGCACCAAAAGTTCTCACTTTGCTTTTGTGGTAGAGGAAACTCTGAAGTTTGGAATACACCTCGAAGCATCCTATGCTTACGATCTTGAGATATTTAAAAAGCTATATCAAAGAAGAAAAATTACTAAAGAAACTTACCTTATTTGCAATGGCTATAAACAAAAAAATTACACACGTCGAATTGCGAATTTGCTGAACACAGGTTTTAAAAATGTGATACCTATATTGGATAACCTGGAGGAATTGGATGCTTACAGAAAGTCAGTAAAAGTTCCGTTTAATTTAGGCATTCGTGTAGCGGCCGAAGAAGAACCTTCCTTTCCTTTTTATACATCGCGGTTAGGGATAAAAGCAAAAGATATTCTTGAATTTTATGTTGACAACATCGAAGGTTTCGAAAACAAGTTTCAGCTAAAAATGCTGCATATTTTTTTAAATAAAGGCATTAAAGATGATATTTATTATTGGAGTGAATTGAATAAAGTGATTAATCTTTATTGCCAGCTAAAAAAGATTTGTCCGGAGTTAAACAGTATTAACATTGGCGGTGGTTTTCCTATAAAGCACTCTTTGGGTTTTGATTATGATTACCAGTTCATGATAAATGAAATTGTAGGTAACATTAAAAAAGCCTGTAAAAATGCAAAAGTTCCGATGCCGGATATATTTACAGAATTTGGAAGTTTTACGGTAGGCGAGAGCATGGCTCATATTTATAGCGTGCTTGGGCAAAAGGCACAAAATGATCGCGAGAACTGGTACATGATCGACTCTTCTTTTATAACTACTTTACCCGATACCTGGGGAATAGGAGAGAAGTTTCTAATGCTGCCTATCAATAAATGGGATGAAGAATATCACCGGGTTGTGTTGGGCGGAATAACCTGCGACAGCCACGATTACTACGACAGTGAAGAGCATATTAATGAAGTTTTTCTTCCGAAATTACAAGGTGAGGAGCCATTGTACGTAGGCTTTTTTCATACCGGTGCTTACCAGGATCAAATTAGCGGCTACGGCGGAATAAAACATTGTTTAATTCCAAGTCCGAAACACATTATCGTGGGTCATGATAAAAACGGCAACTTAGTAGATTGGGTTTATGCGAAGGAACAAAGTGCACAAAGCATGTTGAAGATATTGGGTTATATGTAATGCTAAGTTCTGTTTGAAATTATTAAGCTCTAACATCAATGAAAATGGGGTAGCCTGTTCTAATAAGCTATAGGAATACTTCTCTTACTTTCAAAGTACTTTCCCTTAATAATCTCACTCATTGTTTTCTTGTACACCTTGCTTTCAACCCAGGATATAATATCGAGGTAAGCAAAAGCACGCGTTTCAAAACGGCTTTTTTCGAACTGCTTTATCTTGAGTAAAAACTTTTCAAATTCCGGCTGCATCTTTCTGGGCGATATTTTAAAGGAGTTACGCAAAAATTTAAACATCTCTTCCTCAACTACTGTAAGGTTTTCCATTTTCGCCATAAAGCGGTAAACGGATTTGATGAGCGACTCTATTATTTCATAATTGCCGAGTTCGTAATGAGCCATCAGATGCACTACCCGTGCATAACATTGAAGATCTGTTCGCAAGTCAACATTGTCTTGTATAATTTTCTGAAGGTAATCGATGGATGTATCGTAATTACCACTACCAAAATAAAGAGAAGCAATTTTGTAATTAAAAACTAATATCCTGTGCGTGTCAAGGTATAATGAGTATTCATTCAGCTTTTCTTCAATGTATGGCACCAGCGCAAGCCCATCTTTAAATGTACCCGACATCAGATGTTCGTTAATTTTTGCGCTATTGATATAAACAAATGCCTGTACCCGAAAATTATCGTGATGATTAACAATATCTGAAGTTGCAAATTCTTCTAACTGGGCTAATGTCGCTTTAAATTTCTGAAAATTTCTTAAATCAAAATGAGCATTCAAAAGATTATGCATGCCTTTTATATAATGGCCAGTCTCCACGGGAATCATGAGTGCATGCTCATCAAAAAGGTCTATCCATTTTTGGGCATAGCGGTAGTACATTAAAAAATCCTGGCGAATAAATGCATACCAGTTATAGCTTTGGTAGAGGTATAACCTTTCGTAAAAGTTGGTTAGGGTATATGCATTTCCGGGCAGGTTTTCTTTAAAAAAATTCTTTACACCTGTTTCATCTTTTTCGTTTCGCGCATGGCCATGTTTCACATACCAACTATACAACTGTAAAGCAAGGTTAGAAAGTTGCGTTATCATTCTGCGTCTTTCATTTACCTCATTTGCTTCGGCGCTTAAACGGTCTGCCCTGTCCTGCAGGCTTCTTGTTATATGCAGGGTTTCTATTTTCTTTTCAAGAGATATTACCTGTATTAAAAAACTATCCTGATTATACGCTATTGCCAGGTCTTTTACTTTATCTAAAATCCGAAGGCTTTGTAAATACAAACCTTTATTATATAAAATGCGTGCATAATCTAATTGCTCATGCAATTGAAGATCTATACTCTCTGTAGTTTTTAAAAGCCGAAGGCTTGCAAGCACTTGCTTATATAAATGCGTTTTAAGGTTGGCAAGTTGTGGCTTTTCGACGGAGGGCAGTTTTTTAAGAAGAAGCTTTTCATCATACTCCTGGAGTTTATCCAAAGCATCAAATAGCTGAATAATTTTTAAGTCTTCTTTGGAAGAGCTTCTTTTAATGTAGAGTTTAAAGTTCCTTTTTTCAGACTTTTCGAGTGAATGAATTAACTGGAATAATGTATCTGAAAAACGGATGGGCATAATTAAAAGATTTTCCTTAAACGTAATACTGACAAGGGTTTTAACATTTTTTCTGCTAGTTAGTCATAATTAAATGGCTAATAAGTTAGTTGAAACAATATTAAAAGAGATCTTACTTTTGTTATGCAAGGATGAAAAAAATCAATGGGCAGGCAATCGTTAAGCGAGCAATTGGTAGAGGCTATTAGAAGAACAAATATACTAAGCTATAACAGTTAGCACAAAAAATACTTTTAAGATTTTCATATGGCAAGCAATCGTTAGAGGCTGCTCCGTTTCTACGGAGGAGCCATTTTTTTTACTTAAAGGCTATTAAAGTAACAAACAATATTCATCTCCTTTTCAAACGACTTACTGCAATTTCCCATAGTTGCGGAGCATCCGGGCTAAGTCGGAAATAGATAACTGATAAAATAAAGGCCATCGAAAACACTCCGCTTCTTACAACAATTCCAAACCAATTATTTAAATTTCTGAAAAGGTAATAGCATAAAAAATAAATGATAACAGAGCTGGTAACAGCTATAATAGTTTTGCTGCTAAAAGGCTGCATTTTAAACTTTTTCCAAATAAAATATAACCGCACAAAATTGTAAATAAAAAAGGCGATTAAATTAGACAGTGCAGACCCGTTAATGCCATACGATTTGACTAAAACATAATTAAGGGGAATGGAAACAGCAAGCAATAATACCCCGGTTAAAACTTCGAAACGCCAAAAATTAGAAGTGCCTATTATCTGGCTGTTAACTCCCGTTCCTGCATCAATAATCTTACTAATGCCTAAAATTAGAACGACCATTTTGCCTGCTTCGTAATTTCTGTTGATGTTCAGAACAGTAAACATGTCGTCTACATTCAGCCAGATAATAAAGAAGATGAACAGCGCAAGCAATAGTAAATTAATGCTGGTGCGGGTATAAATTCTGCTTATCTCTTTAAAATTTTTTGTTTTCCATGAATTGGAAAGTACGGGAACTACTGCAGAAACAATACTTCGCTGCGGAACCTGGATGGTTGTAGCTATAAAGGTTGCCAGAGTATAAACACCCACATCCGACAATCCTTTTACACTTACGCTTGCAATGATGATTGAGTCAATATACTGAGAAACAGTATTTACAATAAAGCTTCCATAAATAAGCATCATTAACCATAGAATTTTCTTATAGAACTTTTTTGTAACCCTGCTGATCCTGAGATTAAACTGAATCTTCTTAGTATAAATGAGATAAAAAATAAGTACAGCAGCAATAATGATGAAGCTGAAGGAGAAGACTTTTATAAATGTATCAAAGCTTATCCAGCCAATAACAAAGGCAAGAATAATAACAGTTTGAAAAAACCTTATTCCTGTTTCTTTTAAAAAGTTGGTAAAAATACTTTTGCCTTCGAACCAGGCAAATGCTTCAAAAACCGAAAAGAACAAAATGCCAAATGTAAAAGGTAATATCCAGTAATAGTAGGTGATTAAAAGCGGCGACCTTTCTATAAACTTTTGAATAAACAGGGGTTTTAAAAAAATACTTCCTATGGCAACTAAAATAAAACCGAGAGATACAATTATGACACACAAAGCAGCCTGGTCATTTTCTTTTCGTGATAAGTTTTGTTTATAAAACGGCTGGAACTTATAGATATAACTTGTTACTCCCAAAGATGCGAATGAAAAAAAAGTTATGCCTATATCATTGAACAGCCTTGTTAATCCGTATTGTACTGTAGTAAAAGTGCCGTTTTTTACGTATAAATAGGTATTAATAAAACCAATAACAAAGCCAATGTAAATTACAATAGAAGAAAGTATGGTTTGGCGTCGTATCTCTCCCATTTATCACTTTATAAGAAACATTATTACTTTATAAAATACATAAATTTTTAAGCTCGTGTTAAAAGACTACCAGGTTTATTTAAGCTTTGAAGAAATTTTTCTTTTTAATTTTTTTAAAAGAGGTTCCTTTTGTCCATAATTCTGGTAGTGCTTCTCTAATTGTTTATTCCCTTTATAGGTGTTTGTGGGAGGGCCTACTGGTTGTTTCTCTATTACTACCATACTGTCGTAATAGTGTACACCGTATATTGATCTTGTAAATAAATTATCCATTTTCGGTTTGTCACTTTCTCTGGCGTGCCAGCCATGTAAAAAGTCTATTAGATTCTTGCTGAATTCAATAAAAGTATTTTTTTTCTTAAACCCTCCGCCATATTCGCTCCAATAAGACGTATGAAGATCTTCGCACACATACAGGCCCGTATCTTTTACATGCTCAAACATTGCTTTAAATGTTGTTATCTGTTGGTTCATTGTGTGGCCGCCATCATCTAATAAAATATCTACTTTAGGAATTTGTGTTTTTAAAGTATTTAAAAATTGAACATCTTCCTGAGATCCAATAAAAACTTTGGTATTACCTTCTTCAAATTTTTTGGTTTCGGGATTTACATCTACACCTATTAAGGTAGCCTTATCTCCAAAATAATTTCTCCACATTTCCAACGATCCTCCGTGTGCTATACCTATTTCTAAAAAAGTAATTTCTTTATTTCTATACCCCTGAAAAAATTTATCGTATACATCTATATAATTATCCCACTTGTTTAATAACCTTCCATTGTGTTTCTCATATATTTCCCTGAGTGTGTCCATATAATAATTTACTCGCTTTTTGTGCAATTGCGTAACAGCAATCTGTTACTACTTTAGCTCGCTAAGATAATCATTCCTTAATACCATAATGCTGCACTATCTTTTCTGCAAAATCATACTGCTTATATGCAATTATAATATTGTTGTTACAGATTAGAGGTTAAAAAAAAGAAAGTTTACCCATCCTGTTATTTCTAAAATCTGACACAGCTTTTACAAGCAGTTTTATTAATAGCAATTTATTTTTACCGTAAATAATATTATTCTTGACTCTGTTCAATATCCCGGTTTTTCTATCCGGATTATCCAGCAGGTGAAGTTGAGGATATTTGTTATTCACGTAAAAATAATTTCGTACCATATAGTAGACTCTTACAGGAGAATGCAATGTACGCGGCGTGCGTTTAAATGTTTTTAAAGATATTCCCGTAGTTACAACTCCTAAACTGTGACGTAAGTAAATGTTATCAAACTTTACAATTTGGAACCCTTTTGATCTTGCATTATAACAAAATTCAAGATCCACTTCATCAATAAATAGATTCTCATCAAAGCTTCCGATTTGCTGGTAGACATTTAGGTTTATTATACTGCCTGAAGTAATAAGATGATTTACAGGTTTTGAATTGCAGCTATTTTCATTTGCTTTATTTACATATTCTACGCCAAACATTGCCACCTGGTTTTTTTCCGGGTAGTCTTCTATGCACTTTAGATAATTAGCAAAGTCCTGCTTTTCAAAAGCCGAGTCCTGGTCCATCGTAAGCAGTAAATTATATCCGTCATTAATTGCCATTCTGCAGGCATCATTTAAACGTTCAGATATACCTTTGTTATCACCATCATGAATGTATACTGCATTTTGTAATTGTTGAAGAGCATTGCTTATAGATGATCTCTTCTCACTATTATCCATTACATATAACTTTTGAACGCAGGGGTAAAAAGACTGTATAAATTGAATAGTTTTTTCTTCAGGATAGTATAATATTACTACGGCTGCAATTGTATTCATACTTTATAATTATTCTTGTATCAGTACGCTTCTATCTTTAGTAGACCATGTACTCTTCGCGTTTATATTTCTTCTTTTGAAGGGGTTAAAATTATTGAAAGTTGATAAGATTGCAGAAGTTTGTAAATTTTAGTTTTAAAACAAACTTAGTGGCCAATATATCCATTTGTATTCCTGCTTATAAACGAACTGAATTTTTAAAGAGGCTGCTCGATTCAATTGCTATTCAAACTTACACCGATTATGATGTGATCGTTTCCGATGATAGTCCCGCAAATGAGGTTGAAATTCTCTGTAAGTTATTTGCGAAGAAGATGACTTTAAAGTATTATAAAAATACTCCTGCTTTGGGCACCCCTGAAAATTGGAACCAGGCAATACAGCAAGCAAATGGAAACTGGATTAAAATTATGCATGATGATGATTGGTTCTCTCGGAAAGACAGCCTGATGAAATTTGCAAATACCATTAAGGCCGCTCCTGAAAGTGGATTTATTTTTTCAGCATATAATAATGTTTACGAGAGTACAGGGAAGGCAGAACCTGTTTTTATGGATAGGTTTCGCAAAAGAAGAATGCTTGAAAACCCGGTAACGCTTATCGCCAAAAATGTTATTGGGCCGCCAAGTGTAGTTATGCATAAGAATAATAAGCAGCATTATTATGACAAAAATGTGAAGTGGGTTGTGGATATGGATTTTTATATTCGGTTCTTGCAAACTTCTAAGCCGTATTTTGTTAATGAAGCATTGATAAATGTAGGCGTTAATAAAGAACAAGTTACGCAGTATACATTTGGTGTTCCTGAAGTGCACTTGAAGGAGAACTTTTATTTATTAAATAAAGTGGGAGAGAAGAACCTTAGGAATATTATTGTGTTTGATGCGTGGTGGCGGTTGATTAGAAATTTTACTGTAAGGGATGTTAACCAAATCCGTAGCATAGGATACGAAGGACGTGTACCCGGTTTAATTGTGAGGATGATTGCTTTTCAAAAGAGGATTCCAAAAGTGATTTTACAACAAGGCATATTTTCCAAATTCTTTATGACGGCTTGTTATCTTATGAATAAGAAATAAGGATGGAAAAAGCACTAATAAATCATGACTGATCTTTCCATAATAATTGTAAACCATAATTCCGCAAATCTCATTATTGATTGTCTGCGATCAGTTTACCAATTCACCCGCTGGGTTAATTTTGAAATTATTGTTGTTGATAATTCAAATGATACAAATAAAGCTGAAGTTTTAAAACAATTCTCCAACGTGTGTTGGATTGATATGAATTACAATGCAGGTTTTGCTCGTGCAAATAATGCCGGCATACGATTATCAAAAGGCGAAGTTGTATTGCTGCTAAATCCTGATACTATTGCAATTGATAACGCTATAGCTGATTGTTATAACCGCCTTCAACAAACAAATTATATTGGTGCCGGTGTTCAGTTGTTGGATATAAATAAACAACCTCAGATCTCAGGAAACTTTTTTGTAAAAGGCGGATTAAATCATTTGCTTCCTATTCCATATTGGGGAAGCTTTATAAGATGGCTCGGTTATAAAACAAAGAGAAAAATTCCGAATGTACAAAAGGCAAAAGATGTGGAAGAAGTTGACTGGATAAGCGGCGCTTTTTTAATGGTAAAAAAACAAGCGATTGAAAAGGCGGGTTTATTAAACGAAGATTTTTTTCTGTATGCTGAAGAAGTTGAGTGGTGCAGTCGTTTAAAGAAAGCAGGAAAGCTTTGCATTTTTGGCAACCTACATATTATCCATCTTGAAGGAGCAACAATCAACAAAAGTGAAAACCTTGAAGAGAAAGGTTATTATAATTTGTACGATAAAAAAGGATTGCAGTTGATGGTGTCTAACCATGTAAGAGTAAGAAAACAGTACGGGACTGGATGGTTTCTTATTTTATTATTGAATTTTACCTTGGGATTATTTATATATTTTGTTTGCAGCTTTTTTTACCGGTTGCTCACGTTAAAAAATCCTTTTAAAGAATGGAAAAAAGTGGCTGCCTTTGCTAACAACGTTTGGAAGCTCTGGCAATTATCTCCAACTATTATTAGTAACAAACCTTACTTCTATAAAATGCTTTAAGTATTACTTATTTAATAAGCCTTTTAATGCATCAATTCTAAATTGTATAACCGGCCGGGCTTTCGCAGGAGAACCTTGAAGCGTATATTTAATACCGAGGATAAAAGAAGCGCCAAGTTTAAAGACATATTCTGCAATCTTTTTTAGGTAAGCTGATTTACTATTAGATAGCATCCGTACTCTTTCTCCGCGCCCAATTCCTGAAGCTACCCGGTACATATATTCAGGTGTAAGCTTTTCTACTTCTACTACATGTTGTACTCTTATTGAAGGATCATAATAGATTTTTTTTCCAAGTGCCTGCAGCTTTATAAAAAAATCTTTGCCTTCACCACCGATACGCAAGGTTCCTTTAACGCCAGGTAACAAAGTATTAAATCCACGAACTTCATTAAAGTCTTTTTTAGTAACGATCATATTCGACTCTAAAGGATACTTGCCCGGCCTGAACATCTCAACACTATTACTATAATGAAAATTACCCACTAATGAGGATACGTAATGCGACATCCACTTTGGTTCGGCAGGAATATACTTAGGAATAATTCTACCTCCCAATCCACCAACGTCAGAATGTGCTTCATAAAAAGAAATAATTCTTTCTAAGTAATCTTTATCTGCAACGGCATCATCATCCATAAAGGCAAGCAACGGTGCTTTGGCAAAGGCCGCGCCGGTATTTCTTGCAAAAGATGCACCTTGTTGTTTTTCTTCTAAATAATAATTATTGTAGTCGGAGTGTGATTGAATGTAACTAAGGCAAACGTGTTTCGTGTTATCAATGCTGTTGTTATCTACCACAATTACTTCATAATAGTGCTTCGGTAACGTTTGATTATAAAGACTGTCTATTGCACCTGTTATATATTGTTGCCGGTTGTATGAGCAAATGATAACAGATATTTTCAGGTCTTCATTCATCAGACGATCTTCAAGCCGTTGCTGTTTGCCTTCTTTTAAGTGAGTAGTAGGTTGCTATCGCAGCAATTAACGAAAGCCATATTAAGACCGAAGCAATGACAGCAACTTTGTTGCTGGTATAATAAGAAGCAGGCTTAAACTCAAATGTAATTTTATGCTGTCCTGCAGGAACGGCCAGTCCTCTTAGTACATAATTTGTTTGAACGATCGGCGCTTCTTTCCCGTTGATAAATGCAGTCCAGCCGCGATCGTAATAAATTTCGCTGAAGACAGCAAACTGGTTAGTGGCGCTGTTGCTTTGATACTCTATATAATCGTTGTCATTCTTTAGCAATCTTATTGAGGCAGAAGAATCTGGTTGCGGTGTAAAAGGTATTTTGCTCTTATTGTCTTCCACTACCACAGCCGTGTCTTTTGGATTAAGGTTGTCTAAGGCCTTCATTGCTGCTGCCGGAGTGTTTACAAATTGAATTCCTTTTACAAACCACACCGGGCCTAATGCATCTGGATTGGTTTGTGCAATATTTTTTCCGCTTTGCTTATCTCCTGTAATAACATACTTTGTATTAAGCATATTCAAAACCGGCATATTCATAGGTTGCTTGTTACGCAACTGAAAATTAAGAAGGTCTTCAACGATACTTAATTTTGCCGGATGATAACCACCTATAGAATTATGATGATAGGAAGTAAGCGCATCGTTAAAAACATCCTGTGTTAAATTTAAAACACGGTAGTAAGAAGTATCTCTTTTAATGGAGGCGTCTGCTTCTGTTAAAGCAAAGTTGCTTTCATCGAAGGTTTCCTGATCCTGAAAATTAGTCTCATTAAAATATCTCCTGCCCACCTGCAGCAGATCGAAAGAGCTTAAAACTAAAATGGACATTAAAGCATACACCGGCTTCATTTTGTTTTTAGCAACCATCCATAAAAGTGCAAATGCTCCTGCAATAAATAAGATTGATCTAAGGAGATCACTTCCAAAAAGCGATTTTCGGTCTTCGAGTAAAGCAGAATAAAAGCCTTTTGCTTCCTGTTCGTTTCCTTGTGTAACCTGGCGCAGATTATTAAGCAAAGCTTCATCATTGGCGGCGCGATAATCAAAACTTACATACATAAATGCAAGAATGGCAACAATGCCGGCAGTTACGTAACCTGCCAGTTTGAGTTTCTTTATTGCTTCGGCTTTGTTTTTTTCTTCAAACAGAAACTGTTGTAAAGTCATTATTGCTAATAACGGAAAGAGAAACTGCGGAATTACAAGTGTCATTGTAGGCACCCTAAATTTATTATAGAAAGGCAAATAATTGAAGAGGAACGAATTAAAGGCTTCAAAGTTTTTGCCCCAGCTCATCAGCAATGCTAAAACACACGCAGCAACGATCCACCACTTGTGCCACGACTTTACATAAACAGCGCCCATCACAAAAAGAAAACAGATAATTGCACCAAGATATACAGGCCCTGATGTAAAAGGCTGAGCGCCCCAATAAGTAGGAA